>CALKAA010000095.1 GCA_937983495.1 uncultured Gemmobacter sp.
GGAGCGCCCGTTCGGCGCCTACTTCCTCTTCCTGCGGTGGCGGCGCATCGGCGCTGGATGCAACGGTCGGCGGCGCTGACCTTCGCGGCGGTGACCCTGCGGCTGATCATGGCCCCCCTGATGGCCGCAGGCTGGAGCGTGACCGAGACCTACGAGATCACCGCCTGGGGCAGCTGGCTGATCAATCTGGCGGTGCTGGAGGTCTGGCAGCAGCGGCGCAGCGCCGCACTGCGGCGGGCCTGAGCGGGGAAGGGGTCGGAATGCAGAACGGCGGCCCAAGGGCCGCCGTGTCTGGTCCGAACTGGAGCGGGCGATGAGATTCGAACTCACGACCCTAACCTTGGCAAGGTTATGCTCTACCCCTGAGCTACGCCCGCTTCCTTTCGGTGCCGGTGATTTAGGTCATGGCCGCGCGCCCCGCAAGCGGAAAATGCGCCGCGCGACGCATTTTCCTGCGCCGCTGGATGGCCCAGAATTCCGGCTGCGACCGGGCGGGAATTTCCGCTGGGGAAGGGCGGCGGATCGGGAACCGGATCGGTGGCTGCCGCGTTCTCCCTGCAAGCCGCGGATGACACCGCGACGATCTCAAACACGGAGCAAACCGATGAACAGCGACACCGTCGAAGGCAAGTGGAAGCAGATCAAGGGCGAGGCCAAGATCCAGTGGGGCAAGCTGACCAACGACGACCTCGATGTCGTCGAGGGCCACAAGGACAAGCTGGTCGGCAAGATCCAGGAACGCTATGGCAAGTCCAAGGACGAGGCCGAGGCCGAGGTCAACCGCTTCTGGTCGAAGTACTGACCTGAACCGGTTTCCGAACGGGAAAGGGGGCGCCGCGCGCCCCCTTTTTCGTGCCATCACAGACGCGTGAGCGGCAGAGGCCCGGATCTTGAAAACCGCCCAGGGTTTTCCGACATGGCCGGCGCGGGGACAATATGACCCCGCTCACAGCGTCATCCCCAAAGGGAAATGGAGCCATGCACAGGAAACTGGTCATTGCGGGCGCTCTGGGCGCCCTTCTCGCCGCGCCGGCCCTCGCCGAAACCACCAAGCCCAAGTCCGAACCTTCGGCGACCCCGCTGCTGCCCAGCGCGGTTCAGGATCTGCCCAAGGATATGCTGCCGCGCATCGACAGCGACGGCGATGGGTTGGTCAGCGAGGCCGAGCTGGAAGCGGCGCGCGCCGGCGGCCTGATCTGACCAAGGCCGGGCGGCGCGCTGGCGCCGCCCTATTCCAGCTCGATCAGCAGGTCATGCGCCTCGATCTGGGCGCCGGGCTGGACATGGACCGCCTTCACCACCGCCTCGCGGTCGGCGTGGAGGCCGGTCTCCATTTTCATCGCCTCGATGGTCAGCAGCAGATCGCCCGGCTTCACCTTTTGGCCCACCGACACCGCGACCGAGGCCACCGAGCCCGGCATCGGCGCGCCGACATGGGCGTCGTTGCCATCCTGCGCCTTGGGCCGCACGGCGAGGCTGGCCTTGGCCTTGCGGTTCGGCACGCGGATCGTGCGGGGCTGGCCGTTCAACTCGAAGAACACCCGCACTTCGCCGTCGTCCTGCGTCTCGCCCTGGGCGATCAGGCGGATTTCCAGCGTCTTGCCCGGGTCGATCTCGGCCGAGATTTCCTCACCCGGCTCCATCCCGTAGAAGAAGTTCCAGGTCGGCAGGGTCCGAACGGGGCCATAGGTGTTGTGGCGCTCCAGATAGTCGGTGAAGACCTTGGGATACATGAGGTAGCCGTTCAGGTCCTCGTCATCGATCGCCATCCCGTCGAACTGGGCCGAGAGCTTGGCGCGGACCTCTTCCAGATCCACAGGCTTCAGATGCTTGCCGGGCCGCTCGGTCGAAGGTTTCTCGCCCTTCAGCGCCTTCTTGGTGATGCCCTCGGGCCAGCCGCCCTCGGGCTGGCCGAGGTTGCCTTTCAGCATGTCGATCACCGAGTCGGGGAAGGACATGTCGCGGGCCGGATCCTCGACATCCTTGCGGCTCAGGCCCTGGCTGACCATCATCAGCGCCATGTCGCCGACGACCTTGGACGAGGGGGTGACCTTAACGATATCGCCGAAGATCTGGTTGGCATCGGCATAGGCGCGCGCCACCTCGGGCCAGCGCTCTTCCAGCCCCAGGCTGCGCGCCTGCGCCTTGAGGTTGGTGAACTGCCCGCCCGGCATTTCGTGCAGATAGACCTCGGAGGACGGCGCCTGCTGGCCGGTCTCGAAGGCGCCGTAATGGGCGCGCACCTGCTCCCAGTAATCGGAAATCTCGCGCACCCGGGCCATGGAGAGGCCGGTGTCGCGCCCGGTATGGCGGAAGGCCTCGACCACCGAGCCCAGCGTCGGCTGCGAGGTGTTGCCGCTGAACGCATCCATCGCCGCGTCGACGCAATCGACGCCGGCATCGGCGGCGGCGATGATCGTGGCGATGGCGGCGCCCGAGGTGTCGTGGGTGTGGAAATGGATCGGCAGATCCACGGCATCCTTCAGCGCGCTGAACAGGACTTTCGCGGCCGGCGCCTTCAACACGCCCGCCATGTCCTTCACGCCCAGCACATGCGCACCTGCTTCCTCCAGTGCCTTGGCCATCTTCACATAGTAATCAACGGTATACTTGCGCTGGCCCGGGTCCAGCAGGTCCGAGGTATAGCAGATCGTCCCCTCGCAGATCCGCCCGGTCTCGATCACCGCATCCATGGCGACGCGCATGTTCTCGACCCAGTTGAGGCTGTCGAAGACGCGGAACACATCGACGCCGGTCTTGGCCGCCTGACGCACGAAGCTTTGCACCACATTGTCGGGGTAATTGGTGTAGCCGACGCCGTTCGAGGCGCGCAGCAGCATCTGCGTCAGCAGGTTCGGCATCGCCTTGCGCAGGTCCCTGAGCCGCTGCCAGGGGCATTCCTGCAAAAAGCGGTAAGCCACGTCGAAGGTCGCACCGCCCCAGCATTCGACCGAGAAGAGCTCGGGCAGGTTCGCGGCATAGGCCGGCGCCACGCGGATCATGTCGATCGAGCGCATGCGGGTGGCCAGCAGCGACTGATGCGCGTCGCGCATCGTCGTGTCGGTGATCAGGAGCTTCGTCTGATCCTTCATCCAGTCGGCGACGGCCTTGGCGCCCTTTTGCTCCAGCAGCGTCTTGGTCCCGGCGGGCGGGTTCGCCACCACCA
>CALKAA010000096.1 GCA_937983495.1 uncultured Gemmobacter sp.
CGGCTCTGCCCAGCAGGGCATTGTGCGGGCCAAGATCAAAGACGGCGACACTTGCGGCTTTGGGGCGCGCGGATCGGCGCTGTCGAGGCCGATGCCCGCGACGCCAAGACCGCGCTTCAGGAATGGGCGCAGGCGCGCGGCCAGACCCCGCCAAGCTATACCGCTCTGGGCCGCGAAGGCCCCGATCACCAGCCGGTCTTTACGGTGGAGGTGCGTCTGGCCTCGGGCGAAACGGAACAGGCCCGTGCGGGCACGAAACGCGCGGCAGAGCAATCTGCTGCCAAGGCGCTGTTGGCGCGGATGGAGGGCCGGAATGGCTGATCAAGAAGCGGTGCAGCATGCGGGTTTTGTGGCTCTGATCGGCGAGCCGAATGCCGGGAAATCCACCCTGCTCAACCGGATGGTGGGGGCCAAGGTCTCGATCGTGACGCATAAGGTGCAGACCACGCGCGCCCGCATTCGCGGCGTGTGCATGGAGGGCAACGCCCAGATCGTGTTCGTCGATACGCCCGGCCTGTTCCGCCCGCGCCGCCGGTTGGACCGCGCGATGGTCGCCGCTGCCTGGGGCGGGGCGGCGGATGCCGATATCGTGGTGCTGCTGGTCGAGGCGCATCGCGGGCTGACCGAAGGGGTGCAGAATATTCTGGACGCCCTGAAGGAACGCGGCACCGGGCAGAAGATTGCGCTGGCGATCAACAAGATTGACCGGGTGAAGGCCGAAAGCCTGCTCGCGCTGAGCCAGGCCTTCAACGAGGCGTTTCCCTTTGTGGAAACCTTCATGATTTCAGCCGAGCGCGGCTATGGCATTGACAAGCTGCGCGAATGGCTGGCGGGCGAATTGCCGGTGGGCACCTGGTTCTATCCGGAAGATCAGATTGCCGATCTGCCGATGCGGATGATCGCCGCCGAGGTGACGCGCGAAAAGCTGACGCTGCGCCTGCATGAGGAACTGCCCTATCAGTTGACGGTCGAGACCGAGAAATGGGAAGACCGGCCCGATGGGTCGACCCGGATCGACCAGATCGTCTATGTCGCGCGGGATGGCCATAAGGGCATTTTGCTGGGCCATAAGGGCGAGACGATCAAGGCGGTGGGTCAGGCGGCGCGGGCCGATCTGATGGAGTTTCTTGATCGCCCGGTGCATCTGTTCCTTCAGGTCAAGGTGCGGCCCAACTGGCTGGATGAGCCGGACCGCTATTCCGAGATGGGCCTTGATTTCAAGGACGGCGATTGAGCGCGCGGCTGGCCAGCGGGCTGTGGGTTTCGGCCTATCTGGCCCGTTTGCGGCTGGCGGATATTCCGGCCTATGTGACCGCCAAGGGGGATGCGACCTCGGGCGCGGTGATCGTGAAATGCGCCACGCTGGATGGCGCGGCGTGGGCCTGGCAGCGCAGCTATGATTTCGCCACCGATCAGCGCATCTGGGTGGTGCTGGCCGAGGGGGCGGAGGCGGAAGTCGATGCCTCGATCACCCGCGCGCGGCGGTCTGACCCTGATCTGTGGGTGATCGAGCTGGAGGATCGCGCGGGGCGCAATCTGCTGGATCAGCCGGGGCTGGAATGACGCAGCCGAGGGCTTGCCTGCCCGCCCGTCGCTTCGGATAATGTGGCATGGAATGGCAAGATGAAGGCACCTTGATTTCTGCTCGCCCGTTTGGCGAGACATCGGCCATCATCGAGGTGTTTACCGCCCAGCATGGCCTGCACGCCGGGGTGGTGCGGGGCGGGGCCTCGCGCAAGGTGGCCGCTGTGTTGCAGCCGGGCAGCCAGGTGGCGGTAAGCTGGCGCGCGCGGCTGGATGATCATCTGGGCACATTCACCGTGGAGCCGCGCCGCAGCCGGGCGGGGATGATGGGGGCGCATCTGAGTTTGGCGGGGCTGAATGCGGTGTGCGCCATGCTGCACTTTGCCCTGCCGGAACGCAGCGTCCATCCTTTGCTTTATGATCGCACGCAGGCGTTGCTTGCAGAGATGGAGGCGCAGGCCGGCTCCGCATGGTTACCCGATTATCTGCGATGGGAAATGGTGCTGCTGGAGGAAAGCGGCTTTGCCCTGGATCTTTCGCGCTGTGCTGTGACGGGGCAGCGCGATGATCTTGCTTTTGTCAGCCCGCGCAGTGGGCGGGCGGTGAGCCGGGCTGGTGCAGGGGATTGGGTGCCGCGCCTGTTGCCGCTGCCGCAGGGCCTGTTGGGGCAGGGGCCGATGGCACGGCAGGAACTGGCAGAGGGGTTTGCGGTCACCGGCCATTTTTTGGCGCGCGAGATTTCCGCCTTGCGCGGGGGGCGGGCCTTGCCCGAGGCGCGGGGGCGGTTGGTCGATCTGGCTGCGCGGATGGCGTAACCTTTGGGATAGTTTGTTGCCGACCCGCCATGTCGGCCTTGGCGCAGAAAAGCCGGGGGTGCTTTGTCCAATTGGGGCAGGGAGACCGAGATGGACGAGTTCAATATTCCCGCGCCGCACCCAGCCTTGGCCCCCCGGATCGAGGCCTTTGCCATGTTGGCCGGGCTGGAGGCTGCGGTGCGCGGGATCCTGATCTCGGTCATGCCGCTGGCAATGTATGAGGCTTTGGGCTCGGCCGAGGCCGTCAGTCAGAGCTATTTCATCGCCGGGCTTGGCTCTCTGGCCTGGGGGCTGATGGTGCCATGGGCCACGCGGTTCCTGCCCCGGCGCTGGATGTATAGTTTGGGCTGCGGTCTCTATCTGCTCTCGATGATGCTGGCGATACTGGGGCCAGCGGCGCTGATGCCTTTGGCGTTGCTGAGTATGGTTCTGGCGACCGCCACCTGCTTTGTTTGTTTCAACGCCTATGTGCTGGATTATGTGGCGCGCAATGATCTGGGCCGCACGCAAAGCCTTCAGATGGTCTATGCGGCGGCACCTTGGGCGATTGGGCCGGTGGCGGGGGTGTGGTTGCGCGATCTGTGGCGACCGTTGCCGTTTTTACTGGCCATCGGCTTTGCGCTGGCGCTTCTGGTGGTGTTCTGGTGGCTGCGGCTCGGGAATGGCAAGCAGATCCAGCGGGCGCGCGGCCCGGCGATCAACCCGCTGGCCTATCTGGGGCGGTTTCTGCGCCAGCCGCGGCTGATTGCGGGTTGGCTGTTTGCCGTGCTGCGGAGCTGCGGCTGGTGGGTCTATGTGGTGTATCTGCCGATCTTCTGCATCGAAGGCGGATTGGGGGACAAGCTGGGTGGGGTGGCCTTGTCTCTTTCCAATGCCTTGCTGTTTCTGACGCCCCTGTTCTTGCGGGCGGTGCATCGTATCAGTGTGCGCCGGGCGGTGCGATGGGCCTTTGCGCATTGCGCATTTCTGTTCTGCGCGGCGGGGCTGCTGTCGGGCTGGCCGGTGCTGACGGTGGCTTGCCTGATGCTGGGCTCGATCGGGCTCGTGATGCTGGATACGGCCGGCGGCCTGCCCTTCATGCTGTCGGTGAAACCGTCGGAGCGGGTGGAGATGGCGGCGGTCTATTCCAGTTTCCGCGATGTTTCGGGCATTCTGACACCCGGCGCGGCATGGGCGGTGCTGCTGGTCGCGCCGATTGCCGGGGTGTTTGTAGCCAGCGGCATGGGCTTTGCGGCGGCGTTTGTCATGGCCGGAAAACTGCACCCCCGCCTCGGCACGGCAAGACCGTCACGGGGCGGGGGCTGAGGCCTGCCGGGGGCCATCCGGCGGGCCGCTCTCAACAGGGGGCTGATCAGTCCAGCAGGCGGCGGGCGATCACCTGTGCCTGAATTTCTGCTGCACCCTCGAAGATGTTCAGGATGCGGGCATCGCAGAGGATGCGGCTGATCTGATATTCCAGCGCAAAGCCGTTGCCGCCATGGATTTGCAGCGCATTGTCGGCGCTGGCCCATGCGACGCGGGCGCCGAGCAGCTTGGCCATGCCCGCCTCCAGATCGCAGCGCTTGTCATGGTCTTTCTGCCAAGCGCTGAAATAGGTGAGCTGGCGGGCGATCATGATTTCCACCGCCATCAGCGCCAGTTTGGAGGCGATGCGGGGAAACTCGATCAGCGATTTGCCGAATTGCTTGCGGTCTTCGGCATAGCGCATGCCGGTTTCCAGCGCCGATTGCGCCACGCCAATGGCACGCGCGCCGGTCTGGATGCGGGCGCTTTCAAAGGTTTGCATGAGCTGCTTGAAGCCCTGACCTTCCACACCGCCCAGCAGGTTCTCGCCCTTCACCTTGAAGCCGTCAAAGCCCAGCTCGTATTCCTTCATGCCGCGATAGCCCAGCACCTCGATCTCGCCGCCGGTCATGCCGGG
>CALKAA010000097.1 GCA_937983495.1 uncultured Gemmobacter sp.
GGCCTATGCCTCAGATTTCCCTGACATTTCCCGATGGCAACAAACGCGAATTCGCGCAAGGCGTGACGCCTGCCGAAGTGGCTGCCGCCATCTCCACCAGCCTTGCCAAAAAGGCGATCTCCGCCACGGTGAACGGTGCCCATTGGGATCTGCAATGGCCCATATCTAGCGATGCGACCATCGCCATCCACACGATGCAGGATGACGCGCAGGCGCTGGAGCTGATCCGCCACGATCTCGCGCATATCATGGCCCGCGCCGTGCAAGAACTCTGGCCCGATGTCAAAGTCACCATCGGCCCCGTCCGCGACCACGGCTGGTTCTACGATTTCGACCGCGCCGAGCCCTTCACCCCCGAGGATCTGGGCGCGATCGAGGCCCGGATGAAGCAGATCATCAACGCCCGCGAACCAGTCAAAACCGAACTTTGGTCGCGCGAAAAGACCCGTGAATATTACGAAAATCGCGGCGAACCTTTCAAAATCGAACTTCTGGACCGTATCCCGGAAGGCGAGGACATCCGCATGTACTGGCACGGGAACTGGCAAGACCTCTGCCGCGGCCCGCATCTCCAGCACACCGGCCAGGTGCCCGCCGATGCCTTCAAGCTGACCCATGTGGCCGGCGCCTATTGGCTGGGCGACGCCTCCCGCCCCATGCTGCAACGCATCTACGGCCTCGCCTTCAAGACCCGCGACGATCTGAAGGCCCATCTCACCATGCTGGAGGAGGCCGCCAAGCGCGACCACCGCCGCCTTGGCCGCGAAATGGACCTGTTCCATTTGCAGGAAGAGGCCCCCGGCATGATCTTCTGGCACCCGAATGGCTGGACGGTCTACCGCACGCTGGAAGACTATATGCGCAAGCGCCTGCGCGAGGCCGATTACAAAGAAATCAAGACGCCTCAAGTGGTTGACCGCATCCTGTGGGAGAAATCCGGCCATTGGGAAGCCTACCGCGAGAACATGTTCATCGTCGAAGTGGACGAGGAAGGCGCCAAGGAAAAGCGCATCAACGCGCTCAAGCCCATGAACTGCCCCTGCCATGTGCAGGTCTATAATCAGGGCCTGAAATCCTATCGCGACCTGCCGCTGCGCCTGGCAGAGTTCGGTTCCTGCCACCGCTATGAATCCTCCGGCTCCATGCATGGGCTGATGCGGGTGCGCGGCTTCACCCAAGATGACGCGCATATCTTCTGCACCGAGGATCAGATCGAGGCCGAATGCGCCGGCTTCATCGCGCTTTTGTCCAGTGTTTACAAAGACCTGGGCTTTGAGAAGTTCGACATCAAACTCTCCACCCGCCCCGATGTGCGCGTGGGCTCGGACGAGATCTGGGACAAGGCCGAAACCGCTTTGGAAAAGGCGATCAAGGGCCTTGGCCTGCCCTATGAGATCAACCCCGGCGACGGTGCCTTTTACGGCCCGAAGCTCGACTTCAAGCTGACCGATGCCATCGGCCGCGAATGGCAATGCGGCACCTTCCAGGCCGATTTCAACCTGCCCGTCCGACTGGATGCCGAATATGTGGGCGAAGACGGCATGAAGCACCGCCCCGTCATGCTGCACCGGGCCGTGCTGGGCTCTTTCGAGCGCTTCATCGGCATCCTGATCGAGAACTACGCGGGCAAACTGCCGTTCTGGCTGGCCCCGCGTCAGGTTGTCGTGGCCTCCATCGTTTCGGATGCCGACCCCTATGTGCTTGAAGTGACTGCGCTTTTGAAAAAAGCTGGCATCCGGGTCGAGGCGGACACCCGCAATGAGAAGATCAATTACAAGGTGCGCGAACATTCGGTTGGCAAGGTGCCGGTCATCCTCGCCATCGGCATGAAAGAGGTCGAGGAGCGCACGGTTTCCGTCCGCCGCCTGGGCGAAAACCGCACCGAAACCGCCAGCCTCGATGCCATTCTGGCCGAACTCACCCAAGCCGCACAAATGCCCTGATGCGACATCCGGGCCGGCAGGTTCAACCTCCGGCCCATTTGCAACCAAAAATTATTGCGTTTTTGGTGAACCGTGGCATCATTTGGCCTGTGACGACAGACTTTCGACCGCCTCCTGCCTTTCGGCAGCCTGAGAAGTGGAAGACCTGGCTGCACGACCCGCGGCAATCTCGCCCCGGGATGGCTGACTAAAGGAGAAGCGGCATGCCGACCGGCACCGTGAAATGGTTCAACGCCACCAAAGGTTATGGTTTCATTGCGCCCGATGACGGCGGCAAGGACGTGTTCGTCCACATCTCTGCGGTGGAACGTGCAGGCCTTAAAGGCCTGAATGACAACCAGAAAATCGGCTACGAGATGCAATCGGGCCGCGATGGCCGCGCCTCGGCCTCGGATCTGAAACTGCTCTGAACTGCCCGCAAAGGCGGAGAGGCGGCCCCCTGCGCGGGGGCCGTTTCATTTACAGCAGCGCCGCTTGCGTCGCCGCGTCCCAACCCAGAAACAGCTTGCCCTCGGCCTCGATCAGCGGGCGCTTCATCACCGTGGGCTGGGCCACAATCTGCGCCTCGGCCTCTGATTCCCGCAGGAAATCGCTGAAACCGCGATAGGTGGTCGAGGATTTATTGATCAGACGATCGCCAAATTCGCCCACGAAACGCGCAATCTCGGCCTCTGTCAGCGGCTCTTTGCGGATGTCGCGGAAGGTCACGGCATGACCCGCCGCCTCCAGCGCCTTGAAAGCCTTCTTGCAGGTGTCGCAGGTGGGAATACCGTAGAGGATCATGGGGTTGCTCCTTGCTTTGCCTGTGCCTAGCGCCTGACCGCCCGCGCTGCAAGCGGCCAGCACAAGGTCAGGCCAGCGGCAGGCTCAGGACAGCGTGCGGGTGATGGACAGACCGATGGCCGCCGAGGTCGCCGTCAGCACCGTACCCCAGCTCAGATCCACCGCCACCATCGACCAATGCCAGTCGCGCATCACGGCATAACTGGTGAATTCATAAGTGCCATAGGCCATGAAGCCCAGCACCGCCGCTGACACCCAGACCCCGCCACCGGATTTCAGCGCAGGCGCGCTGATCAGCCAGACCAGCCCGGCGATATAGGCGGCATAGAACAGCACAGCCGGGCCCCAGCGGATCGGATCGGCCAGCAAGGGCCCGATATGCTTGGCAAAAAGCGGCTGCATGACGAAGCGCAGCATGATCGCATCCAGCACGAGGAACGGAATGAGCGTGGCGAAATAGAGCGTGAGGGCGGGCATGGCGGGTCTCCTTTGAGGAGGAGATAGGGTGTCCTGGCCGGAAGGCCAGAGTTGCCAACATCCTATGCTGCGGACCTAAAATACAGCAACCTAACGGCGTCACGCAGACGCGTCGGCAGCGACGCCGCACCAAAGCGCAATGCTATTTTCTCAAAGGCCTAGGGTCGGCCCGTTTATGACGCAGCATTTCAGCTACCTCATCTGAAAGGTCAAGCTGATCGAGACTATGGATGCATTTAATTCCATGCCCCAAAATCCTCCCCATGCCATCGGCAGCAAACCTCCTCGACATCTCAGAAAAATATCTTGACTCTGGAATGTAAAAATTCGCCGCGCTGCGGTTCGTCAACTGATAAACTGCATGCGCAGCCAAATCAGCAAACTCGAGCATATCTTCTTTGCCTTTTTCCACTGCTGTAATTGAAAATGGATTTACATTGGAAAGCACACGAGAGTGCGGGTAGATCGGATTCTCCTTAACCCTTGCCAAATATCGAATCAACTTATCATAGTCATGATTGCGTGCTTCAAACACAATTGAAACCTCGTCTGCACCAACTCCGAAACTTGAAAGATAGGCCGAAACCAACTCAATAAGATACTTTGAGCACTTATTGTAGAATTTTTGTGGGTCGGCGTCGATAGCATCCTTGTATTCATCCAAGGTCGCCTTATTCGAGATTACAGCAAAATATCTAGCATTGAAGCTAGCGGCCTCTCTTGCAAAGTAAACTTTCTCGGCATGTGAGAGTTGCGTGGCGTGCCGCCATGACTGCTTTGTAATTTTACTCTTAAAGGCCCGGAGTACACTTTTTGCGTTCACTTCAGTTGCTCTTTGCGCAACAACGGCTGCAAGAACAAAATAAGGCGACGCCCCAGGTGTGTCGGACGTTCGGACGTTCGTTAGCCCGGGCTCGCCACTCTCATCAATGAAAACCCTGACCCCCATTTTAGTGCGCCCTTACCCCCACACCTCCGTAAACTCGCGCCATTCGCCCTTGCTCATGCCGCTGTCTTCCTGCCCGACCACTTCGCCTGCAAGGCGGCGTTTCAGCACGGCCACGGCCTTACCCGACAGCGCTACCCCGCCCATGCGGTAATCCTCGAAAGCGCCAAAGGCCACCGGCACCCAATCGGCCACCACCTTGGCGATGGCCTCGGCATAGACGCGGATTTCATATTGCGCATGGGCATCGGCGCGCAGGCGCAGGAAGTGGAACAGGTTGTGCAGGTCCACCTTCCAATACCATTGGGTATAGGTATTGGCGGGCAGGTTCATCCGGGCGAGTTCCCGCGCGAGGCCCTGCTGGCCATCCTGGCTCAGCATGTCCTCGTAATGGTCAAAGGCCCGCGAGGCATCGGATTTCAGAATCTCCAGCACGCGCGCGGCCTCGGCCCCTTGCAGCACCGCGCCCCGGCCCTGATTGTTCACCGTGCTTTGCGCCGCCAGATGCTCGGGCTGCGGGATGTAAAACTCGCGGTCCATGATCGAATAGCGGGCAGAGTATTCGTTCACATTGGCCGTGCGGTGGCGAATCCATTGCCGCGCCACAAAGATCGGCAGCTTCACATGCAGCTTGATCTCGCACATTTCAAACGGCGTCGAATGCCAGTGGCGCATCAGATAGCGGATCAAGCCGCTGTCATCATTCACCTTCTTGGTGCCCGCCCCATAGCTGACCCGCGCCGCCTGCACGATGGCGGCATCATTGCCCATATAGTCGATCACCCGGATGAAGCCGTGATCCAGCACCTCATGCGCCTTGTAGAGATGCGCCTCTGCCCCCTCGGAGACAGCGCGCAGCGTCGGGCGTGGCGTCGCCCGCAGGGCTTCGATCTCGGCAATCTGGTCGGGGGTCAGCGGCATGGGGCACATCCTCAGAGAATCGCCGCGACTATAGCGGGCCGCGCGCGCTGAGGGAATGCGGCCTCTATATCTAGGGTGACGCGCCTTGGCACAAAACCAGATGCAGGGCCATCGGCAGGCTTGCCACTGGTCGTATGAAAAATGTAAGCAGCGCGTTGACTTATGCGCTCTGACAACGGAAATTTGTCCCAAATATACAAAAACAGAGCGGACCCAAGGCATGAACCCGAAAGTTACGATTGCAGCCTTGCTGCTGTTGGCCGCATGCGGAGGCAACCCCCTGCCCGATCCGGGCGGCGGGGATGGCGACGGTGATGGTGACGGCGGCGGTACTGGCACCATCACCGTGCCGGAAAGCCTTGCTGTCAATGTGAAGGGCGCAAAATACGACCCCAAGAGCGATACGCTGCGCCTGACCATTGCGCTCGACAGTTCGCGCCCGGTTCTGGCCACCTATGAGCGGGCCGAAAACCTGGATGTGAAGGGCTACAAGGCCTACAAGATTCAGGAAGACCCGCTGGACCGCATGTTCGTGGCCCTCGCCGCAGAAAGCGCCGATGGCAAGACCCGCGCGGTCACCGTGGCCGATGGCGGCCAGTTCGGTGAATATTACGGCGGCGGCCATTACGAGCGGGACGGCAATTTTGACCCGCCGAAACCGTCGGAAACCAAGGATGGCACCGGGCTTGTGACCTATGCCGGGCGCTATGCCGGGGTGCAGAATATCGACGAACCGGGCAACCCGGATGTGCTGGAACCGCTGCCGGGCACCAACCCGGCCATTCTGCCAGGACAGCCCCGCCGCGTGCAGGGTGAAATCGTGCTGAATGCCGATTTTGGGGACAATCAGGTGAACGGGGCCATTATCAACCGCCGTGTTGTCGGCGGCGGGGCGCTGGACATCGTGTTCCTGCGGGGCACCGGCATCACCGAGGACGGCACGTTTGAAGGCGATGTATCCGCCTTCGATACCGATGTCGACCAGATCAGCGGCAGCTATGGCGGCGTGTTCGGCGGCAATAACTCCTCCAGCGTGGCTGGCCTTGTGCATCTGACCGCCTTTGACGATGACATTGATCTGGAACAGGAGCATGGCGTCTTTGTGCTGACCCAATGCGGCCAGCCGGGCGCTGCGCGCGCGATCTGCGAACAGGTCGATCCGCAGGATTGAGCGGGCCATGACCCCCCGCCTGTTTCAGGACAAAAACTGGCACCTCCCGGTCAAGCTCCGGGGGGTGTTCTTCTGTTTGCTGGTTCTGGGCGCAGCGGCACAGCCCCACGATGTGCAAGCCCGCGATGTGACGATCAGCCTGTCGGACGCCCGCGAGGCGGCAGTGCAGGCGGTCAGTCGGGGCGAACTGGCCACGGCCGAGGCCCTCGCGCGGCATCTGCTGACGGCAGATCCGCAAGACCCCCTCGCCCGGCAGGTGCTGGCCACCGTCGCTTTGCGACAGCGCGATCTGCCCAAAGCCCGCACGGAGGCGCGCGCCGCCCATGCCAATGCCCGCACAGATCGGCAACG
>CALKAA010000098.1 GCA_937983495.1 uncultured Gemmobacter sp.
TCCCGCCGCCAGACCCAATGCCAGAGGTGCCTGTCGCCACCGAACAGACCGCCCCCCCTGCTGTATCGCAGCCCGTTGCCGGGGCCGAAACCATTGCCGCCGTGCCGCAAGCTCCGCGCCTGAACGTGGACACCCCGCGCCTGCAAGGCTCGATCTCGCTGAAAGGTGCCCGGTTCGATGACCTGAAACTCAAGGGGTACAAGGTCGATCTGGAGCCAAACTCCGAAACCGTGCGCCTGCTGTCGCCGGTGGGCGAACCCCATGCCTATTACGCCCTGCATGGCTGGACCGCCGATGCCAGCCTTGCGCTGGAAGACACGCCCGGCCCCGCAACCGAATGGACATTGGTTGAAGGTGACACGCTCAGCCCCGGCAAGCCGGTCAAGCTGCAATGGCAGAATGGCAAGGGCCTGACCTTCACCCGCAGCATCGCCATTGATGACGACTATATGTTCACGATCACCGATGGCGTGCAGAACGCGGGCACCGCCCCTGTGACGCTGCAATCCTATGGCGTCGTTGCCCGCCATGGCCAACCGACCGATCTGCAAAATTTCTACGTTCTGCATGAGGGCGTGGTCGGCCGCACCGATGGCGCGCTGGCCGAAGTGGATTATGACGATGTGCTTGAACTGCCGCAGGTTCCGGCCGAGGGGGCGCAGGCCGAAGTGACCGAGGCCACGACTGATGGCTGGCTGGGCTTCACGGACAAATACTGGATGACCGTTCTGGTGCCGCAGCAGGGCAAACCCTTCACCGCTGTGGTGAAATACGATGCCCGCGCCGATATTTACCAGACCGAAACCCGCCTGCCGGCCGTGACGCTGGCCCCTGGTGCCAGCACCGAGGTCTCCTCGCAACTTTTCGCCGGCGCGAAGGAATGGGAAACCATCCGCAATTACCAGAACGACCCCAGCTTGCTGGAACGCCTGTTCGGTCAGAAGGTTGACCCTGCCCGGCCGCAGATCCTTGGCTTCATCGATTCGATCGACTGGGGCTGGTTCTTCTTCTTCACCAAGCCGATCTTCTGGCTTCTGCACCACCTGCACAGCCTGATCGGCAATATGGGTCTGGCCATCATCGCGCTGACCTTCGTGCTGAAACTGCTTGTGCTGCCGCTGGCCTATAAATCCTACGTCTCGATGGCGCGGATGAAGGAGTTGCAGCCCGAGATGGAAGCGCTGAAAGAGCGCGCGGGCGACGACAAGGCCAAGCTGCAAAAGGAAATGATGCAGCTTTACAAAGACAGGAAGATCAATCCGGCCGCCGGCTGCCTGCCGATTTTCCTGCAAATTCCGATCTTCTTCAGCCTCTACAAGGTGATTTTCGTCACGCTGGAACTGCGCCACGCGCCGTTCTTTGGCTGGCTGACCGACCTCTCGGCGCCCGATCCGTCCTCGCTGTTCAACCTGTTTGGCCTGCTGCCCTGGGCGGCCCCCGATCAGGGCACGCTGATGGCCACCATCTTCATCGGGATTCTGCCGATCCTGCTTGGCATCTCGATGTGGCTGCAACAGAAACTGAACCCGGCCCCCACCGATCCGGCGCAAGCCATGGTCTTTGCCTGGATGCCTTGGGTGTTCATGTTCATGCTGGGCAGCTTTGCCAGCGGTCTGGTGCTCTACTGGATCACCAACAACATGATCACCTTCATCCAGCAATATGCGATCATGCTCAGCCACGGCCACAAGCCGGATCTGTTCGGTAACATCAAGGCGGGGTTCAAGAAGAAACCCGCGGCGGTGGTGCCCCCTGCGAAAGGCAAGAAATGACGGCGCGGCTTTCGCTGATCACCCGCCACCCGATCAAAAGCCACGGACGCGAAGATCTCGCGTCCGTTCGGCTTTTGGCGGGCGAGGCCCTGCCCTGGGATCGGTTCTGGGCGGTGGCGCATGAGGCGGCCAAACTGCGCGACGGCTGGAGCCCTTGCGTGAATTTCGCGCGCGGGGCCAAGGCCCCTGCCCTGATGGCGATTACCTGCCAGCTGGATGAGGCCACCCGCACCGTCACCCTGCATCATCCGGAGCGCGGCAGTCTGACCTTCCGCCCCGATGCGGTCGAGGATCTGCCTGCCTTCCTCGCCTGGGTGACCCCGCTGAACCCGCCCGAGCGCGCGCAGCCACAAAAAATTGTGACCGCCGGGCGCGGCATGACCGATAGTGACTGGCCTTCGGTCTCCATTCTCAGCCTGTCCTCGCTGGCCGAACTGTCGAACCGCATGGGGATCGACCTGTCTCCGCATCGCTTTCGCGGCAATCTCTGGGTCGAGGGCTGGGCTCCTTGGGCCGAGTGGGAGATGCTGGGCCGCCGCCTGCAAATCGGCGAGGCCGTGCTGGAGTTGCGCGAGCGCATCACGCGCTGCAAGGCCACCACGGTCGATGTGGAGACCGGGCAACCGCGCGGCGACACGCTCGCCAGCCTGCAAACCCTTTACGGACATCAGGATTTCGGCATCTTTGCCGAAGTCATCACCCCGGGCGAGATCACCTTGGGGCAAGAGGTGACATTGCTATGACCAGCCTGCCATTCCCGCTGGCCCCTGAACCCGATGATTTCGCACGCGAGCGTGGGCGGTTGATGTTTGCCGGCCCTGTCGATTTCGTCAAAGGCGTGGTCACCATGTCCGGCCTGCCGCCGGCGGATCGGGTCGAGGTGTGTTTTGCCGGGCGGTCAAACGTCGGAAAATCAAGCCTGATCAACGCTTTGACCGGGCGCAAGAACCTGGCGCGCGCTTCCAACACACCGGGCCGCACGCAAGAGATCAACTTCTTCTCGCTGGGCGAGGCCCGCTATGTGGTGGACCTTCCGGGCTATGGCTTTGCCGAGGCCCCGGTGGCCACGGTGCGCAAATGGCAGGAATTGCTGAAGCAGTATCTGCAAGGCCGCCAGACCCTGCGCCGGGCCTTCGTGTTGATCGATTCCCGCCATGGCGTGAAGGCAGTCGATGAGGAGATCATGACCCTCCTCGACAAATCCGCCGTCACCTTTCAGGTGGTGATGACCAAGATGGACAAGCTCGCCCGGCCCGAGCGCGAGAAGAACCTTGATCAGACCCGCGCCGCGCTGGCCAAACACCCCGCTGCCTACCCGGAAATCGTGATGACGAGTTCCGAAAAGGGCGATGGGATCGAAACGCTGCGCGCCATCATCGCGGGGCTGGAATGAGCCTGGCACAGGTGGCCATCGGCGGGGCGCTTGGGGCTTCGCTGCGCTATGGGGTCAACCTGGCCCTGCCGCGCGGCGGGTTTCCCTGGCATACGCTGACGGTCAATGTGCTGGGTTCGGCCTTGATGGGCTTTCTGATGGTGTGGCTGGCGCATCGCGGCCATCACCATCTTGCGCCCTTTCTGATGACCGGCCTTCTGGGTGGCTTCACCACCTTCTCGGCCTTTTCCATGGATACCATGGCGCTGATCCAGCGCGGGCAGGTGCTGATCGCCTGTCTTTATGTGGCGGGCTCGGTCCTGCTATCCCTCGCGGCCTTTGCTGTGGCCGCCCAGTTGACCCGGAGCCTTGCATGAGCGGCGTGACATTTGAAACCGTATCGGCGGATGAGGGCGAACAGCGGCTCGACCGCTGGTTCAAACGCCGCTTCCCGCAGGTGACCCAAGGCCATATCGAAAAGATGTGCCGCACGGGGCAGGTGCGCGTCGATGGTGGCCGCGCCAAGGCCTCCGACCGCGTGGCGCCGGGCATGGTGATTCGCGTGCCGCCGCTGCCCGAGGCCGAGGCCCCGGTCTATGCCAAGCCCGAAGGGATCAGCGCGGCTGACGCCAAGATGATTCAGGCCTGCGTCCTCTACAAGGACGAGCATATGATCGTGTTGAACAAGCCGGCGGGCCTCCCCTCTCAGGGCGGGTCTGGTCAGGGCGACCGCCATGTCGATGGTCTGACGGAAGCGTTGAAATTTGGTTACAAGGATCGCCCGAAGCTGGTGCATCGGCTGGATAAGGACACGTCCGGCGTCTTGATGCTGGCCCGCACCGACCGCGTGGCCCGCGCGCTGTCAGAATCGCTGCGCCATCGCCAGACCCGCAAGATTTACTGGGCCGTGGTCGCGGGTGTGCCGCATCCCCGGCAGGGCAGCATCAAATACGGGCTGATGAAAAGCGGCGGGCGCGGCGAGAACGAGAAGATGGTCTGCATCCACCCCGCCAAGATGGGCGACTACCCGGATGCCAAGCGCTCGCATACCGATTATTTCACCCTTTGGTTCCTTGGCACCCGGCTGAGCTGGATGGCGCTGGAGCCGATCACCGGCCGCACCCACCAGCTGCGCGCGCATATGGCGGAACTGGGCCATCCCATTCTGGGCGATGGCAAATATGGCGGTTCGGCGACCGAAAACCTCGGCGATGGCTGGGGGGCTGGCGCGGGGGGCGACCTGTCGCGCAAGCTGCATCTGCATGCCCGCCGCCTGACGGTGGAACACCCGATCCTGAAAACCGAGATGACCTTCACCGCCCCCCTGCCCGAGCATATGGCCCGCACCTGGAAGCTGCTCGACTGGAAGGAAAGCGACGTGCCGGAAGACCCGTTCGAGAAGCTGCACTGATGTCTGCCTGGAAGCCCAAACGATTCTGGAAAGCCGCCACCCCCGCCCCGGTGGAGGGCGGCTTCACTGTCACGCTGGATGGCCGCCCGGTGAAAACCCCGGCCAAGACGCTGCTGGTCTTGCCGACCGAAGCCATGGCGCGCCTGATTGCTGCCGAGTGGGATGCACAGGCCGAAATGGTCGCGCCCGAGACCATGCCTGCCACCCGCGCCGCCAATTCGGCCCTCGACAAGGTGCAGGCGCAATTCGCCGAAGTGGCTGAAATGCTGGCAGAATATGGCGGCACCGATCTGCTGTGCTACCGCGCCGAGGGGCCAGAGGCCCTTGTGGCCCGGCAGGCGGCGGGCTGGGATCCGCTGCTGGATTGGGCGCGCGACCGCTATCAGGCCCCTTTGGTGGCGACTGCGGGCGTGATGTTCATCGCCCAACCGCCCAGATCGGAAGAGCACACGTCTGAACTCCAGTCACTGACCAATCTC
>CALKAA010000099.1 GCA_937983495.1 uncultured Gemmobacter sp.
AGAACGCGATTGATTTCGTGATCGTCGGCCCCGAGGCGCCTTTGGCGGCGGGGGTGGCCGATGCCACGCGGGCGGCGGGCATCCTGACCTTTGGCCCAAGCGCCGAGGCGGCGCGGCTGGAGGCCTCCAAGGGGTTCACCAAGGAAATCTGTGATGCCTGCCATGCGCCAACCGCCGGCTATGCCCGGTTCAGCGATGCGGAGGCCGCCAAGGCCTATATCCGCCGGATGGGCGCGCCCTTGGTGGTGAAGGCCGATGGGCTGGCGGCGGGCAAGGGTGTCATCATGGGCATGACCGAGGCCGAGGCCTTGGCCGGGATCGACGAGATCTTTGGCGGGGCCTTCGGCGCCGCCGGGGCCGAGGTGGTGATCGAGGAATTCATGGCGGGTGAGGAAGCCAGCTTCTTCATCCTGACCGACGGCGTGAATGCCCTGCCGATCGGCACAGCGCAGGATCACAAGCGGGTGGGCGACGGCGATACCGGGCCGAATACCGGCGGCATGGGGGCCTATTCCCCCGCCCCGGTGCTGACCGATGCGATTGCGCAAGCCGCGATGGAGGAGATCGTGCTGCCCACCATCCGCGAGATGGCGCGGCGCGGCACGCCCTATCAGGGGGTGCTTTATGCGGGCCTGATGATCGAGAACGGCAAGGCGCGGCTGGTGGAATATAACTGCCGCTTTGGCGACCCGGAATGTCAGGTGCTGATGATGCGGCTGGGCGCGCAGGCGCTGGACCTGCTGCAAGCCTGTGCCGAGGGGCGGCTGGATCAGGTGCAGGCGCAATGGGCTGCGGATCATGCGGTGACAGTGGTGATGGCGGCGAAGGGCTATCCCGGCTCTTACGAAAAGGGTAGCGAGATCAAGGGGCTCGATGCCCTGCCCGAGGATAGCCGCAATATGGTGTTCCATGCGGGCACAGCGGCCAGGGAGGGTGCGATCCTCGCCACCGGCGGGCGGGTGCTGAATGTGACCGCGCGCGGCGAGACGCTGGCCGAGGCGCAGGCCCGCGCCTATGCGATGGTCGATGCGATTGATTGGCCGGGCGGGTTCTGCCGCCGCGACATCGGCTGGCGGGCGCTGTAAGGCGGCTGGCAGCGGGGGCACACATGCCACCAGGTGTTTGATCCCACGGTGTGTTTGATCCCACGGCTTGATGGCGCGATCCTTTCTTTGGAGTGGAAGGATGCCTTGGAATGGAAGGATTCCTTGAGGGACAAATTCGTCACGGAAGCACCACGGCTATGCACGCCGTCAGAGCTGCAATAATGAGGGCCTGCCCGCCATTGCTTCGAGGGCTGGCCCGAATGATCGCAAGCTTCGCTCGCGCAACTGAGCCGGGAGCCGGGCATCCAACCGACCTTGAAGATGCCATGTCGCGCACCCCGTCCGTTGACGCCCGCGACCGCGCCGCAAAGGCTCTGGCCTATTGCCACGAAGGCGGGGCGAACCTGCCCGAACTCTGGGCCGATGGTCGCCGGGTGCTTGGGGTCACACTCCAACCGCCCCAGACTTGGGGCCGCCGATCTGAAACCACCGAGGCCCCGCCCGGCGCAGGGTTTTTCATTGCGCCGGGCTGTGGGCTGGACTTTTGGCGTGGGGAGACACCGGCAGCGGAGCGCGAGGCTTGCTCGAATTGGAGTTTTTAAGAGGTTGGGCGCAGGGTGCCTGCCCGCTCACAGTGCAGAGGATTGCAGGGTGAGGCAAGTTCTGGGGGAAGCAAACCCCTGACAGTGCAATTTTCTCTGCAATTACACATTCTTATATGGGGTAAATGGCGGAGGGGATGGGCCTGCGGTCCAACCTTCTCCACGTCGAGCAGGTCTGCCTTTCAATCAAGCCAATGAGGATGCACTTCTCGACCGGCTCCGTATCTGCTGGTGAGTCCGGCAAAATCTGGAGTCTGCATGCCAACGACTGTTTCGCCGCTGATGCTGCCGGGTGATCCGGCCCCGTCCTTCTTTCAACGTACGCCGTCCAATCCACGCTATGCCTTCGACACAGCTGCAGGTCGGTATCTCGTCCTTTGCTTTCTCGCGTCAGCGCGGGACGCGCAGGCACAGTCGGCGCTGAAGGCGGTGCTGGGGCGGCCGGACCTGTTCGACGACGATCATGCCGCCTTCTTTGCGGTCAGCAACGACCCCGGAGACGAGGCTGATAGGAGGCTCGACAACCGGCTCCCGGGCTTCCGGGTGTTCTGGGATTTCGACCTGACCATCGCCCGGGCCTATGGCGTGGTGCCCAAGGAGGCCGACCCAGCCGCGGGGCCCGTGTCCGTTGCACGCCAACCCGAGTAGACCACAGCCGATGTAGCCAAGCGGCTGTCCCTTGAAACGCATCTGACCCGTCGCCGGATCAAAGTTGAAAGGCTCCGAGGATGATCCCTGCGGGGTGGCCCCATGGAAGACAAACAAGGCATGGACTTCGAAATCATCGTTCCGGATGTCGGATCGGGCACGTCAGGACGAAGCGCTGCGCCCCGAGATCCTTCGCGTGTT
>CALKAA010000100.1 GCA_937983495.1 uncultured Gemmobacter sp.
CGCGCCTCGGCGACCGACTTCGGCTTCGTGTTCGGCCCCCGCATCGCATCGCAAAGGCGATGGCCTTTGCCAAACCTTCGATGTTGCAGAAAACTCATGCACAAGATGAATGTTTTTCCACTTGCGCCCCCTCCCGCCCCGGTCAGGATCAGCATATCAACGCCGCGTCGCAACTCGCGCGGGACATGTCGAAAACCGACACCGGGCGCGTCGCATGCAGGCATAGAACAGTTCATATCGAGGGGGAATCAACCAATGCCAGAGGTGACCATCGTCTATTGGCGCGACATCCCGGCCCAGGTCATCGTTGGCAAGGGGCGGCGTGGTGCCAAGGTGCAACTGACCGAACGCTTTGAACAGGCGATCGACCGCTGCGCCATGAAGATCGGTGCCAAGGATGCCGACGCCTATCTGGCGGAATGGCGCAAGGCTGCCCCCTATGAGGTTGAAGGCGAACCGGAAGCCGTGGCGCAAGCCGAGGCCGCACGGCTGGAAACCGAATATGACACCGCGCGCCTCAAGGCGCTGATTGACGCCGAGGGCCGGGCCTGAGCCCCTGCCCCATAGCTACAGGATGACGCGCATGGCGCTGTTCAATTTCCGTCGTGATACTGCCCCCGCCGCTGGCACCACCGCCGAGGTTGAGGCTTTCCTCACCGGTTTCTCGATGGAGGTGATGCCGCGCACCGCCGAAAAGGTCGAGGATTTCCGCGCCATCCTGCCCAAGGGCACCCGCGTCTATATCGCCCATATCGAAGGCACGCCGATTGCCGATATGGTGGCCACAGCCAAGCGCCTGGCGGGCGAAGGCTTTGACGTGATGCCGCATTTCCCGGCCCGTATCATCCCGGACCGTGCGACGCTTTCCGACTGGATCAGCCGCTATCAGGGCGAAGCCGGGGTGAAACAGGCCCTGCTGCTGGGCGGAGGGGTCAATACTCCGGCGGGCGAATATGACAGCTCCATGCAACTGATCGAGACCGGCCTGTTTGACGGGTTCGAGCGCTTGCATGTGGCCGGCCACCCCGAAGGCAACAAGGACATCGACAAGGATGGCGGCGATGCCATCGTGATGAAGGCACTGAAATGGAAGCAGGATTTCGCCAATCGCACGGATGCGAAAATGGCGATTGCGACGCAGTTCTGCTTTGAGGCCGGTCCGGTCATCGAATGGGTGAACAGGATCAACGCGGAAGGTGTCTCGATCCCGGTCCATATCGGTGTCGCGGGGCCTGCCAAACTGCAAACCATGATCAAATTCGCCATTGCCTGCGGCGTCGGCCCCTCGCTGCGCGTCTTGCAAAAGCGTGCGATGGATGTGACCAAGCTGCTGTTGCCCTATGAACCCACCGAATTCATCACCGAACTGGCCGCCCATAAGGCGAAAAATCCGGCCTTCGGCATTGAATCGGTGCATTTCTTCCCGCTGGGTGGCATCAAGACCAATGCCCAATGGGCCACCGACCATGGCGGTGCCGCTGGCGTGCCCGCCGCTCAAGCATAAGGACCAAGACCTGTGACCCGGACCGTCATCGAATCGAAAACCAAAACCGTCGTCATCGGCTTTGACGAGCCCTTCTGCGTGATCGGCGAGCGCATCAACCCAACGGGCCGCAAGAAACTGGCCGCCGAACTGGAGATGGGCAATTATGACACCGTCATCAAGGACGCGCTGGAGCAGGTGGCTTGCGGCGCGACCGTGCTGGACGTGAACTCGGGGGCCGTCTTCACCAACAAGATGGCCGAAGATCCGCGTTACGCCGATAACAACTTTGTCGAACCGCCGCTGATGAAGGCGCTGATCGAGATCATTCAGCAAACGGTTGACGTGCCGCTGTGCATCGACAGCTCGGTGCCGGGCGCGCTGGAAGCCGGTCTGATGGCTTGCGAGGGCCGCCCGCTCTTGAACTCGGTCACGGGCGAGGAGGAGCGGCTGGAACTGGTGCTGCCGCTGGTCAAGAAATACAATGTGCCGGTCGTGGCGATCTCCAACGACGATACCGGCATTTCGCCGGACCCGGATGTCCGCTTCGCCGTGGCGAAAAAGATCGTCGAGCGCGCCGCCGATTTCGGCATTCCGGCGCATGACATCGTGGTGGACCCGCTGGTCATGCCGGTGGGCGCGATGGCCTCGGCCGGGCAACAGGTGTTTGCGCTGGTGCGCCGCCTGCGCGAGGAGTTGGGCGTGAACACGACCTGTGGCGCGTCGAACATCTCCTTCGGTCTGCCGCATCGCCATGGCATCAACGCGGCCTTCCTGCCCATGGCCATCGGCGCAGGTATGACCAGCGCGATCATGAACCCGGTCCGTCAGGTGGAGATGGAGGCGATCCGCGCCGCCAACTTCCTGATGAACCACGACGCCAATGGCGGCGAGTGGATTCGCTTCTCCAAGGTGATCGAGGCCGTGGAGCAAGGCGCAACCTTCGCAGAAGCCTCGGCTGCCGCCACCCAATCGGCCGGCGGGCGTCGTGGCGGGCGTCGCGGTCGCGGCTGATCCATCCCTGACAGATTTGCAGACGCCCGCCCGCAAGGCGGGCGTTTTGCTGTGCGGGGCCAGACAGATCAGCCCCTCACAGATCGGCCCTTCACAGGGGGCCCGTTGTTTCGCAGATGGCTGGCGATTGTTCGCGGAATTGAGGCAAGCGGCACATTTCTGCCGTCATACCTTCTCATTCCTACCACCCCTTCCTCGCAGAAACGCCCATGTGGCCGCTTCTGCGGCATTGTGAAGGCGGGTATTGACCATGAGCGATCTGGGCGACATCAACATGATCCATATCCTGTGCTCGGCCGAACTGGCCGCAGCAGAGGATCGGGCCAACGGCACCTATGATGCCAATATTGCCTCAGATCCGCGTTATTACATGTGGCAAGGCACCCAGCAGATCCTGCCTTTGGGCATGGATGACAATCCAGAGGGCTTTGCCGCAGGTCTGCGCGCCGCCTTGCCGGGCGTCAACACCTTGCGGCTCTCGTTCAATGTCCATGCCTTTGACGA
Organism: uncultured Gemmobacter sp.; assembly: GCA_937983495.1. Classification (GTDB taxonomy): domain Bacteria; phylum Pseudomonadota; class Alphaproteobacteria; order Rhodobacterales; family Rhodobacteraceae; genus Gemmobacter. The sequence goes on from CALKAA010000100.1 coordinate 3,002, forward strand.
AAGCGGGGCGCTGCACCCGCAATATGAACGCTTTCTGGCCGCCGCCGCCGCTCAGGGCTTTCAACTGGTGTTCGTCCATACCGATGGCGGCCAGCAACGGTTGGGCGATGATGGCAGCCTCAGCAGCGCCGAGATTGCCAGCGCACTGACCGAGGATATACAGCCCCGCGCCCTTGCCGCCTGGGCGCAGATGATGGACTGGCTGGAGGCGCATCCCGGCGTTGCCGCCGCGACCTGGGGGTTTGAACTGGCCAATGAACCCGCCGCCTATGAACGTGCGGTGGTTCTGGCCGCGCAAGGCACCAAGGGCGCGGTCGAGGCGCAGATGGTCGAGCTTTACGCACGCCACATGGCCGAGCTGGCCGCGCTGGTGCAGGACCGGGCCGAGGGGCGGATTCTGGTCGGCGGTTGGGGCTATTCGGCACAATTCGACGATCTGGCCGAAGAACAGGTGGGCGGGCAGTCAGCACTGGATTTCCTGCGCGAGGCCATCGGCGCGGATCTGGTCTGGGCCGCGCATCTGTATCCGGGCTGGTTCGCCGATGAGACCGTGACCGATGCCGCAAGCTACATCGTCGCGCTGGAGCGGGCCTATGCTGCCTTGGGCGAGGATGACATCCTGCTAACGGAAATCAGTTTTGCTGGTGGGGCGATCAATGATTTCTCCGGCGAGACCACCCCGACGCAATGGCTGTCACGCATGCAGGAGTGGTTTGCAGACAGGGGAATCGGGACCGGCTGGTTTTCGGGGGCCGAGGCCGGTGCCTCAAGCCTCGTGGCGGTCGATGGCGATGGTGGCCTGCGCTATCTGCATCAGCACAGCCTCGCCTTTGCCCTCAACGCGTTTTCGCTCGATGATGCCCCGACGGCCCATGCCGGGGCCGAGCAGGTTCGCCTGACCTTGCGCGCAGCCCAGTTGCGCAATGAAGACTATGATGGCGGCTATACGATGGATGCGGTGAAACAGGCCGGTTTCGGGTTTGGTCATGGTGGGAATGACACGCTGCGCGGGGCAGCGGCCGCCAACAATTTCCTCTATGGTGGCACCGGCCTTGACCTCGTGACGGGTGCGGAGGCCGAAGATTTTCTGTTCGGGCAGGATGGCAATGACAGTCTGGCCGGGTTGGCCGGGGATGACCTTCTGTTCGGCGGGCGTGGGGCGGATCTGCTGCGGGGCGGCGATGGCAATGACACGCTGGAAGGCGGGGCCGGGGCCGACCGGTTTGACGCCAGCGCCGGGCATGATATGATCACCGATTTCGATCAGACCGGCGGGGACAGGCTCTATCTTGGGCGTGACTACACGCAATGGTCCGATCTCGCTGGCCGCATCAGCCGCGCGGCGGTGAATGGCAGCGCGATGGATGATCTTGTGATCACCCATGCCGATGGCACCACCACGACACTGCTGGATGCCGCCGGCCTTCTGACGGCCTCCGGCGTGATCTTTGCCGGCATGGCCTCGCGGGTGGATGGCACGCGCGAAGCCGATTTCATCGCGCCAGGCTGGGAGGACATGGACGGTCAGGTCTTCGCGGGCACGCTGACCCGTGCAGCCGGTGGCGATGGGGCCGACACGATCCATGGCAGCGCGCGGTCAGAGTGGTTGGCAGGCGAAAACGGCAATGACCGTCTGATGGGCGATGCCGGAAGCGATACAGTGCAAGGTGGAAACGGCAATGACCAGCTTTATGGCGGCAAGGGCCATGATGTGCTGGTGGGCGGCGAAGGCCGCGATGTTTTGCGGGGCGATGACGGACGCGATATCTTGATGGGCGGTGCCGGACGCGACCGCCTGCTGGGGGGCGCGGGCGATGACCGGCTGCGTGCCGAATCCGGCCGCGACTGGCTGTCCGGTGGCGAGGGGAATGATCATCTGCACAGCAGCACCGAACGCTGCACCCTGCGCGGCGATGCCGGAGATGACATGCTGTTCGCCAATATCAGCCGATCTGGACAGGATCTGCGCGGCGGCAGCGGCGCTGACAGCTTTGTCTTTCTGGGTATGGGAGGCGGGCCAGACACGCGCTCGGTCATCCGTGACTTCACTCTGGGCGAGGACCGCCTGGTGCTGGGCACGCGGACCCTCGATCTGAATGACCTGCCCGATACCATGCGTCTGCGCGAGCTTGCGGGCGGAACGCTGCTGGTTTTCGCCAGCGGAGATGCCGTGCTGTTGCAGGATGTGTTCCTTTGACAGCCATTTGACAGGCGACGCCGCTTCCCGGGCGATAAATGCCGCGAACAGGCATTGCACCTGCCGCGCGGCAGCCTAGAAAGATCGCAACAAGACAGGCAGACCAAAGGCATTCCCATGCGGCACGCCCTCTCGGTTGACGCAAGCGCCCTGCCCGACGAGGGTTGGGATGATCCGGCGCGGGGCACGCTGCGCTGGAAGACATTGCTTTCTGGCGATGTCACGCCTTCTGACAGTCTGGTGTGCGGGATTGCCATGATGCAGGCGGGGGATCACTTCGCGCTCCACCGCCATGCCCAGCCCGAGGTCTATTTCGGGCTGGAGGGCGAGGGCATCGTGATGATCGACGGCCAGCCGCATCGGCTTGCGCCCGGAATTGCCCTGTTCATTCCCGGCAATGTGCTGCATGGCGTGCCCGAGGTGGCTGCGCCCCTGCGCTGGTTCTATACCTTCGCCTGCGACCGTTTCGATCAGATCCACTATGAATTCGCGCCCCTCTCCGGGGCCGCAGACATGAGGCAATCATGACCCCCGCCCCCCAGACCCAAGATGCCGTCGAAGAGGCGCTGGTGATCTTTACCCCCTCGGGCAAGCGTGGCCGTTTCGCGCTTGGCACGCCGGTCTTGCAGGCGGCGCGGGCGCTTGGTGTCGATCTCGATTCCGTCTGCGGCGGGCGCGGCATCTGCTCCAAATGCCAGATCACACCGGGATATGGTGAATTTCCCAAATTCGGCATTCATGTCGATGACGAGGCGCTGACCGAATGGAACGCGGTGGAGGAGCGCTACAAATCCAAGCGTGGCATGATCGACGGCCGCCGCTTGGGCTGTCAGGCCAAGGTGATGGGCGATGTGGTCATTGACGTGCCGCCTGAAAGCCAGGTGCATAAGCAAGTCATCCGCAAATCCGCCACCGAGCGCGAGATCGCGATGGACCCGGCCACCCGCGCCTTGTTCATCGAGGTGGCCGAGCCGGATATGCACGAACCGACTGGTGATTTTGAACGCGTGAAGCGCGCGCTGGCCGATCAATGGGGCGTGGGCGAGGTGACCGCCGATCTGTCGATCTTGCGCCGCTTGCAACCCGTGCTGCGCAAGGGCGAATGGAAGATCACCGTGGCGCTGCACAAGGGCAACCACGACCAGGCCGCGCGGATTCTGGACATCTGGCCGGGCTTCCATGAGGGCGGGATGTATGGTCTTGCCATCGACCTTGGCTCCACCACCATTGCGGCGCATCTGTGCGACCTGCGCGATGGCAAGGTGCTGGCCTCCAGCGGGTTGATGAACCCGCAGATCCGCTTTGGCGAAGACCTGATGAGCCGGGTGTCTTATGCGATGATGAACCCCGGCGGCGACGTGGAGATGACCCGCGCCGTGCGCGAGGCCATCGACGCGCTGGCCGCCAGCATCGCGCAGGAAGCGGGGATCGAACAAGCCGCGATCTATGAGATCGTCTTTGTCTGCAACCCGGTGATGCACCACCTGCTCTTGGGCATTGACCCGGTGGAATTGGGCCAGGCCCCCTTTGCCTTGGCCACCAGTGGCAGCATGGCCCTGCCCGCCCGTGATCTGAACCTGACCCATGTCAGCCCCGCCGCGCAGGTCTATGTGCTGCCCTGTATCGCGGGCCATGTCGGGGCCGATGCCGCCGCCGTGGCGCTGTCGGAGGAGCCGGGCAAATCCGAGGAGATGGTGCTGATCGTCGATGTCGGCACCAATGCCGAGATTTTGCTGGGCAACAAGACCCGTGTGCTGGCCTGCTCCAGCCCCACCGGCCCAGCCTTCGAGGGCGCACAGATCAGCGCAGGTCAACGCGCCGCCCCCGGTGCCATTGAGCGGGTGGAGATCGACCCCATCAGCAAGGAACCGCGCTTCCGGGTGATCGGGTCTGACCTGTGGTCGGATGATCCGGGCTTTGCCGAAGCCATCAAGGGCTCTGGCATCACCGGCATCTGCGGCTCTGGCATCATCGAGGCCGTCGCCGAGATGCGCATGGCCGGCCTTCTCGATCCGTCAGGCCTGATCGGATCGGCCGATCAGACCGGCACCGCGCGCTGTCAGGCGGAGGGCCGCACCCATGCCTATCTGCTGCATGACGGCAGCGAGAATGGTGGTCCGGTGATCCGGGTGACTCAAGGCGACATCCGCGCGATCCAACTTGCGAAATCGGCGCTTTATGCCGGGGCGCGGCTGTTGATGGATGAAATGGGCGTTGAGACGGTGGACCGCGTGACTTTGGCCGGGGCCTTTGGGGCCCATATCAGCCCGAAACACGCCATGGTTCTGGGCATGATCCCCGACGCGCCGCTGGAGAAGGTGACAAGCGCAGGCAATGCCGCTGGCACGGGCGCGCGCATCGCCCTGCTGAACCGCGCCGCGCGCGATGCGATCGAGGCCACGGTGCATGAGATCCACAAGATCGAAACTGCAATCGAGCCGCGCTTTCAGGAGCATTTCGTGAACGCGAATGCCATTCCGCACGCCACGGATGCCTTCCCGCATCTGTCAGGCGTGGTGACGCTGCCCGAGGCCAATTACAACCTCAACAGCGGCGAGGGCCGCCGCCGCCGCCGCTGAACGATCACGGCACTTCACAGGCGCGTGTGCCGGGCAATCCATCCGCCCGGCCCCGCCGTATCCCTTGCAATCCAGTCGGGAACGGCCTGACGGATCATAGGGAGAACCACCATGAAAGCCTTTGCACTCGCCACCGCTTTCGCGCTGAGCACCACCGCTGCCTTTGCGGCCAACCCCGAAGTCGGCGGTGCCCCGATGTTGGAAGACAAGAACATCGTCGAGAATGCCGTGAACTCCAAGGATCATACCACCCTCGTGGCCGCCGTGCAGGCCGCCGGTCTGGTGGAAACCCTGTCCGGCCAAGGCCCCTTCACGGTCTTTGCCCCCACCAATGCCGCCTTTGAGGCCCTGCCGGCAGGCACCGTGGAAGGTCTGCTGAAACCCGAAGCCAAGGATCAACTGACCAAGATCCTGACGTGCCATGTGGTGCCCGCCGCAGCAATGGCCGCAGATGTCAGCAAGATGATCGCAGACGGGTCAGGCATGGCCAAGATTGCAACGGTCGGCGGCTGCGAGTTCACTGCCATGCTGGATGGCGACAAGGTGCAGATCAAGGACGGCCAGGATCGCGTGGCGACCGTGACCATCGCCGATGTGAAGCAATCGAACGGCGTGATCCATGTGATCGACTCCGTGCTGCTGCCGGCCCAGTAAGCCCCGGAGCACACGCAGATTTCCGGGCCGTGGTGCTTGACCCCGGCCCGGCTTTCCCCTAAATCACCCCATATGCGGGTGTAGCTCAATGGTAGAGCCGCAGCTTCCCAAGCTGATGACGAGGGTTCGATTCCCTTCACCCGCTCCATCCCTCTTCCCAAAGCTAGGCATTGCGCAGATTTCTCTGCGTCAGGCAGCCTTTTCACATGAAAAAACCGGCGCAAGCGCCGGTAAATTTGGTTCAGACGATCCGAGGGTCAGTTCGAGATGAACCCATGCACTGGATTCACACGGCCCAGGCTGCCATCGGCGTTGACGACACGCACCTGCGACCAATCATTGGCCTCCGACACGTCGATCACGGTTTGATCGAGCGTCACCTTGTTGCGCACCCAATTGGCGTGATCAATCTGGATGCGGCGCGAATCCAGAATGTTGGAGACCACGGCCACATGTCCCATGGGCATCTTGCGGCTGGAGGCAAAATTCATCACAGCCCCGACCTGTGGCAGACGCGAGCGATTGTAGAGACCAGCCGCCTTGCCCCACCAGGTGCCCGCATTCCCTTTCAACTGGATGCCTGACGCTTCACGCGCGAAGGGCACACACCAGATACGCCCCTTCACCGGCTTGAGCATGGATGCGCGTTTGACAGAGGCTTTCAATGCCGCCCGCGCGGCTTCGGCCTCTGCCTGTGCCTTGGCCAGGGCTTTCTTCTCCGCACGGGTCATCTTACGCACAGGCTGTGCGGCGCTCACGTCACTGGCCGAGGCGGAAACATGCACCGGATTGACCGGCTCACGGGTTTCCGCCGAGGCGGGAAGCGCCATGCCAGCGATGAGGAGGAAAGCGAGAAGGCGTGTCGTCATGGGCGAACCTTGCGGCGTGTGAGGCTTTGGGGCGGCGCTTGCGGCGGCGCGGTTAATTCAGCGTTCACCGCTTCGCACAAGCGCCGCCAAGCAGGCAACCCTCTGTGCAGATGCCGCGCAGGGTCTGTGCATGATCCCGCGCATCGGGCCATAGAGGGCGGCAAGAGCCCGCCGCTTATTGCCGAGACGCAAATTTCGCACTTGCCAAGCGCTCACAGCGTTGTGAGCTCGCGCGATTCTTTCACGATACCTTTTCATTGCGCCGCGGAACCGCTAGGCCAATCGGGCAAATATCAGGAGGTTCCCATGAACAGCGATATCACACGCATCGGCACTGGTGCCCGCATGAGCGAGGCCGTCTGCTATAATGGCATCGTCTGGCTGGCCGGTCAGGTTGGCAATCCCGGCGAGAGTGTCGCCGACCAAACCCGCACCTGCCTTGCCGAGGTGGACCGCATTCTGGCAGAGGCCGGCACGGATAAAACCCGTATCCTCTCGACCCAGATCTGGCTGGCCGACATGGCCGGTTTTGCCGAAATGAACGCGGTCTGGGATGCATGGGTACCGCAAGGTCACACCCCCGCCCGCGCGACGGGTGAGGCCAAACTGGCGGCACCGGCCTATCTCGTGGAAATCATTGTGACCGCCGCCTTGAAGTAAGGTGCCCGAATTTTCTGCGAAAATTCGAAACCGGGGGCTTTGCAGCCCCCGGTCCCTCGCAGGATATTTGTGCCAAGATGAAGATCAGCCGCGCAGATATTCGACCAATTGCACGGTCGATCCATCCTTGCCGACAGGTTCCACCTTGCCTTCCAGGATGGGTTGCAAGGCCACCGCCAGCTCCTTGCCCAGTTCTACTCCCCACTGGTCATAGGAGTTGATCCCAAGGATCACACCTTCCACGAACACGCGATGCTCATAAAGCGCGATGATCTGCCCAAGGGTAAAAGGGGTCAGTTGCGGAATGGCCAGCGTGGTCGAAGGGCGATTGCCGGGGAACACCCGGTGGCGCGCCTGACGCTCGAGTTCGGCTCCGGTCAGGCCTTTTTTTGCCATGATGGCGCGGGCCTCCTCCAGCGAACGGCCCTGCATCAGCGCTTCGGATTGCGCAAGGCAATTCGCCACCAACAGAAGGTGCTGATGTGCCAGATCGGGCTCATGCCCCTTGCGGGCCAGAATGAACTCGCAGGGGATGACACGGGTGCCCTGATGGATCAATTGATAGAAGGCGTGCTGGCCATTGGTGCCGGGCTCGCCCCAAACCACTGGGCCGGAATGGTAGGGCAGATCGGCCCCGTCCATGCTGACGCGCTTGCCATTCGATTCCATCTCAAGCTGTTGCAGATAGGCAGGAAGCCGTGCAAGCCGTTGATCATAGGGCAAAACGGCCCGCGTGGCATGACCGCAGATCTGATTGTGCCAAATGCCGACCAAGGCCAGCAGCACGGGCAGGTTCTGTGCCAGCGGCGCTTGCCGGAAATGGGTGTCCATATCCGCCCCCCCGGCAAGGAAGGCGTCAAAATCGTCGGGTCCGATGGCCAGCATCAGCGCAAGCCCAATCGGCCCCCACATGGAGTAGCGGCCGCCGACCCAATCCTCGAACCCGAAAACACGTTCGGGATCAATGCCATAAGAGGCGGTCTTATCAGCCGCTGTTGACACGGCGGCGAATTGCGCCGCCGGATTTGTGACCTTGGCTGCCATCCAACGACGCGCAGTATCAGCATTGGTCATGGTCTCAATGGTTGTGAAGGTCTTGGAGGCGACGATCACCAGCGTGGTTTCCGGGTTCAGCCCTTTCAGCGTATCGGCGATATGGGCTCCATCGACATTCGAGACGAAGTGACACCGCGGCCCATCCGCAAACGGAGCCAGCGCCAGCGCGGCCATGGCAGGCCCAAGGTCCGAGCCGCCGATGCCGATATTCACCACATCGGTGATTGCCCCACCCTGACCTTGAAAGCGCCCTTCGCGCACGTCGCGGGCAAACTGGCTGGCGCGGGCATGGGTGGCTCGCACGGCGGGCATCACATCGCGGCCATCCAGCATGACCGGTGCCCCAAGGTTGCGCAGCGCGGTATGGAGAACAGCCCGCCCCTCGGTTTCATTGACCTTGTCACCGGCAAACATTCGATCCCGATAGGCCGGAACACCGGCCTGTTTTGCCAATTTCAACAACAAATCAAGCGCTTGTGTGTCGATCTGGGTTTTCGAGAAATCGAACAGCATATCACCCAGGCGGGCCGAAAAACGCTCTGCCCGCTCTGGATCATTGGCAAAAAGACCCTGAATGGTTGTGCCTTCATGGGTGGCGCGGTGCTGAAGAAGCGCATCGAAACGGCTGGACATGGGGGTCTCCGGGGGATCTGGCAACAGGTTCAGGCGGCCCAATGGACCGTGGCATTCTTCAGGACGGCGGCAATGGGGGCTTGTTCTGCGGGCAGTGTCAAGGCGGCCTCCAAGGCCGCCCGTTTTTCGGCACCGGTGATCAGAACATGGATATTCATTGCCCCGGCCAGATACGGTGCGGTCAACGTGATCCGGGGCTCACCGGCCGCTTCGGCCCGCATCGGCAGCAGGATCGGCGCGTCGGACGCCAAGCCTTCGGCAAGGCGGTCAGCGCCGGGAAACAGGCTCGCGGTGTGCATATCAGCCCCCATCCCCAGTAGCAAAACCGAGATCGGCAGATGCGGGCGCAGCCCTTCCGAGAGCATCGCCATCTCGGTCTCGGGCTGCTCCGCGGGGTGATAAAGAGGAACAAGATTGGCGCGCAACGCCTTGCCCCGCAACAGTCTTTCCCGCAACAGCCGAGTGTTGGAGCGCGGGCTGTCCTCGCTCACCCAGCGTTCGTCATTCAAAAAGACGCTGACATTCTGCCACTCCAGATCGACGCCCGAGAGCGTGTCGAAAATCGGCCCCGGCGTGGTGCCACCCGGCACGCAGAACGAGGCCCGGCCATCGCGCCGCAGGAAATCCGCCAACTCACCGGCAATCCGGTCAGCCAGTGACAGCATCAGCAATTCGCGGTCGGGATATTCGAGGAAATTCATTCCTTGATCTCCCGCCAGCGGCGCCCGTCACGATGCATCAGCATCAGCGCATCCTCCGGGCCGGAAGAGCCGGGATCATAGCCTTTGGGCTTGTCGCCCCGCGCCTCCCAGCCCTGAATGATCGGGTCAGTCCAGGCCCAGGCAGCCTCCAGCTCGTCGCCACGCATGAACAGCGTCTGGTTGCCGCGGATCACATCCATGATCAAACGCTCGTAAGCATCTGGAATATCGGCCGCTTCTTCACCAAGCGCCTCGGCAAAACTCATGTCCAGCGGCACCTGCATCAGGCGCATACCGCCGGGCCCCGGCTCCTTGATCATCACCGACAGGTTCATGCCCTCATTTGGCTGCAATCGGATCACCAGCACATTTTCGCGCCAGCCCTCGGCGTCGTCGAAAATCGAATGCGGCGGTTCCTTGAAGGTGATGGCAATTTCGCTGGCCCGCGCGCGCAGCTTCTTGCCGGTGCGCAGATAGAAAGGCGTGTTCTTCCAGCGCCAGTTTGCGACATGCACTTTCAGTGCGATATAGCTCTCGGTGCGGCTATCCGGGTTCTCGCTATCCTCCAGATAGCCGGGGGCCGTTTTTGTCGGATTATACTGTCCACGCACGATATCTTCATGAGGAACGGGCTGCAAGGCGCGGATAACCTTCAGCTTTTCATCGCGCACGGCATTGGGGTCGAAATGATAGGGCGGTTCCATCGCGATCAGGCACAAAAGCTGCATCAGGTGATTTTGCACCATGTCGCGCATCGCGCCGGATTTGTCATAGTAAGAGCCGCGCCCCTCGACCCCGACGGTTTCGGCCACAGTGATCTGCACATGGTCGATGAACTGGCTGTTCCACAGTGGCTCGAACAGGATATTGGCAAAGCGCACCGCCATCAGGTTCTGCACGGTTTCCTTGCCGAGGTAATGGTCGATCCGGT
>CALKAA010000101.1 GCA_937983495.1 uncultured Gemmobacter sp.
GGCAGGCGCGTTTCAAACCCCGCCAAGCCCACGGAAGCCAGCAGCGCGGCTGGATCGGGCGGCGCGTCGCCACGCAGCCGTGCGCCAAGTGCCACATTCTGCGCCACGCTCAGCCATGGCAGCAAGCCGTCTTCCTGTGCCATCAGCGCGGCAGGCAGGCAGTTCACGCGTCCTTTGAAAGCCACTCTCGTGGGCAGGCCGGCCAGCAGCCGCAACAGGGTGGACTTGCCCACGCCCGAGGCCCCCAAAAGGCAGGTTACACGGCCTTCTGGCAATTCGAGCCGCAGCGGGCCGAACAGGCCCGGTGCGTGGCCTTCCAGCCCGCAATCGCTCATCCCTGCACCCAGAAGGCGGCCTCCAGCCGGGTTGCGGTGGCAAAACACTGCGCAAGGCTTTGCCAGCGCGGCAGGCTCTCGGCCTCCGGGCCAAGCCGCCGCTCGACCGCCGCATCTATCAGCGCCCCCACCTCGCGGCAGGTTTGCTGATACTCGGCCCCGGCATAGGTCGCGATCCAATCCCGATAGGGGGTGTTTGGCGCGGCCTCCACCGCCAGCCTTGCGCCGATTTCACCATAGCCCATGACACAGGGCGCAAGTCCTGCCAGCAGATCGAGGAAATCGCCGGAATAGCCCGCCTCCAGCACGAAACGGGTATAAGCCAGCGTGCCGGTGGCCTCTTCCGCCGCCTCCAGCGCCTCGGCGCTGATGCCCGCCTCGGCGCAAAGTCGCACATGCAGCGCCATTTCACCCTCCAGCAGCGCATGGACGGTGGCCGAACAGGCGCGCATTTCGGCCAGCGTCTCGGCCTTCACCACGCCAAGCGCCCAGGCCCGGCTGAAATGCACCAGAAAGCGGTAATCCTGCACCAGATAATCCAGAAACTGCGCGCGCGGCAGGCTGCCATCGGCCATGCCTTGCACGAAGGCGTGGCGGGTATAAGCCGCCCAAGGGCCGGGGCAGGCATCGCGCCAGAGGGGGAAGATCCGGCCATAGCTCATGGCTGCGCCCCCAGATCGACGGCCAGTTGGCTCACGGGCAGGGCGGTGTCGATCAAGCCAGCCTCCAGCAGGAAGGTCTCGAACCGGGCGTAACGACCATGATCCAGCGCGGCGGGAGACAAGGCAAAGCGGCCAAAGGTATCATTCCAGGCAGCGGTGTTCAGCGCATCGTCCAGATCGGGGGCATGGGCGGCAAAGGTGGCCCGCGCCGCCTCGGGGTGGTTGAGCATGTATTGTGTGGCGCGCTCGATGGCTTGCAGGAAGCGCGTGACCTGATCGCGATTCAGCGTCTCGCGATGGGCCAGAAAGATCAACTCGTCATAGGCGGGCAGGCCTTCTTCCTCCACAAAGAAGCACCGCCCTTCGCCGCCTGCCAGCGCCATCTGCGTGAGTTCAAAATTGCGAAAGGCACCCAAAGTGGCATCCACCTGCCCCGAGAGGAGCGAGGGGGTGAGAGACCAGTTCACATTCACCAGTTCCACATCCGAAAGTTTCAGCCCGGCCTTCCCAAGCAACACCGACAGCACGGCCTGCTCGGTGCCCGCCACCGAATAGCCGATCTTGCGGCCCTTGAGGTCAGCGATGGATTGCACCGGCCCATCGGCCTGCACCATCAGGCAAGACAGGGGCATGGCCACCAGCGTTCCCACACGGACCAGCGGCAGCCCCTCATGCACCTGCAAATGCAGTTGTGGCTGATAGCCCACCGCCAGATCGGCCTTGCCCGCCGCCACAAGGCGCGGCGGATCGGCGGGATCGGCGGGGGCGATGATTTCTACCTCCAGCCCGGCCTCGGCAAAGAACCCCTTATCCTGCGCCAGGATGATCGGGGCGTGATCGGGGTTGATGAACCAATCGAGCATCAGGGTCAGCTTGTCAGCAGCCAGCGCGGGGGTTCCCGCAAGCAGCGCTGCAAGCGCGAGGGCGGAAAGGCGAAGGGGCATGGTGTCAGTCTCCGGTGGCCAGAAGCACGATGTCAGGATGGGAAAGGCTTTGCGCCGCGCGCCAGGCCCGCAGGCCAGAGCGGCAGGCGATCACAAGGCGGCACGGTGGAAGCTGCGCCGGGATGCTGCGTAAGGCACCGGGGGTCACGGTTTGCGCGGCCTCGTCGCGCAGATCCACCACCAGATCGCCGGGGGCAATCTGGCTGGCCGCGATGAAGCGCAGGCCGTGAGCAGGCTCGGGCGCGGTGTCAAAGCGAAAGCCGCCCCAACGCAGGCCCGGCCCCAGCGTGACCAGCTGCCCCAAGGGCGAAGGCGCAAGGCCCAGCAGCACCGCCAGCGCCATCTGCGCCTGCATCGCGCCCAACATGCCGACGACTGGCCCCAGAATGCCCGCCGTGGCACAATTGGCCGCGCGGTCGGGCAGTTCTGGGAACAGCGCGCGCAGCGAAGGGGCACCGGCGCAAAACCCGCCGCAATAGCCAGACAGGCCAAGGGCCGAGGCCGAGATCAGCGGCACCCCCGCCGCGAGGCAGGCATCCGACAGCGTGTAGCTCACCGCGAAACTGTCGGCGCAATCCAGCACCAGATCGGCCTCCGCCACCAGCGTGGGGGCATTGCCGGGGGTCAGTGCCTCGGGCATGGCCTGCACCTCCACGCGCGGGTCCAGCGCGGCGATGAAGCTGGCGGCGGAATGCGCCTTGCTCCAGCCCTCGCGCCCGGCATGGATCGGTTGGCGGTGCAGGTTCGTGGCCTCCACCCGGTCGGGGTCCACCACGGTGAGACGGCCAATCCCGGCCCCGGCCAGATACATCAGCGCAGGCGAGCCAAGCCCCCCGGCCCCCACGATCACTACATGGGCGCGGGCCAACCGCGCTTGTCCCTGAATGCCCACCTCGGGCAGGATGATCTGGCGGGCATGACGGCTCATGCTGTCACCTTCAGCCACTCACCCATGCGGGCCTCCGGGTCGGGATTCAGCGTGATGTCGGTCACGGCCGAGACCACATCCGCCCCCGCCGCCGGCGCCGCCGCACCGCGCTCGGGCGTCAGGCCGCCGATGGCCACCAAGGGCACCG
>CALKAA010000102.1 GCA_937983495.1 uncultured Gemmobacter sp.
ATTTCTACAATGAAAAGATCATGGCGGGGCGGGGCAAGGGGCTGGCCGAGACGGGGCGGCTGAACCCCGAGGGCGCACGCCGCGCGCTGGCGGCGCTGAAGCGCTTTGCCCTCTTGGCCGAGGGCATGCATGTGCATCCGATGATCGTGGTGGCCACGGCGGCAGTGCGCGAAGCGGCGGATGGCCCCGCGTTTCAGCAGCAGGTGCTGGAGGAGACCGGCCTGAAAATCTGGGTCATTGACGGCGATGAGGAGGCCCGGCTTTCGGCGCAGGGCGTGTTGCTGGGCTGGCCCGAGGCCAAGGGGATTGTCTGTGACATCGGCGGCAACTCGATGGAACTGGCCCGCATCGGCGGCGGCAAGGTGGGCAAGCGCGCCACCTCGCAGCTTGGGCCGTTCCGCCTGCAACAGGTGGAGAGCGGCCCGAAGAAGCGGCGCGAGCATATCCGCCGTATCCTCAAGGGTTTGCAGGGCGAGTTGAAATCCTCGGGTGAACGCATCTATCTGGTCGGCGGCAGTTGGCGGGTGATTGCCCGGCTGGATATGGAGCGGCGCAATTACCCGCTGACCGTGCTGCATGAATATCGCATGACGCCGAAATCGGCGCTGGACACGCTGGATTGGCTGGCCGGGTCCGACCTCACCTTGCTGCGCGCGCGCACCGGCACCTCGGCCGAGCGGATGGAGCTGGTGCCGCTGGCCTGCGAGGTGCTGCGCGAACTGATCGACATTTTCAGGCCATCGGAAATCGACATTTCCAGCTATGGAATTCGCGAGGGCATGCTCTATGAGCAGATGCCCGAGCGCCTGCGCGCCCGTGACCCCCTGATCGAAGCCGCCCGCGCCGCCGAGGCCTCGCAGGCGCGCATACCGGGCTTTGGCAAGAAACTTTACACGTTCATCTCGCCGCTGTTCAAAGCCGCATCCGAAGAACGGCACCGGCTGATCAAGGCGGCCTGTCTGTTGCATGACACGACATGGCGCGCCCACCCGGATTATCGCGCCGAGGCCTGTTTCGACAATGCCACCCGCGCCAATCTGGGGGGCCTCGATCATCCGGGCCGGGTGTTTCTCGGCCTCGCCCTGCTGCATCGCTACAAGAACAGCCGCTCGGGCAGCCGGATGGAGAACCTGTTCCGCCTGCTGAGCGATGAGGAGATCACCGAGGCCGAGATCCTTGGCAAGGCCATGCGCTTTGGGGCCATGTTCTCGATCGACCACCCGGAGGAAGCCGGTTCGCTGGTCTGGCAGCCCAAGAAAAAGGTGTTGGAGCTGCGGCTGACCCCGCGCGGGGCCGGGCTGATGGGTGAGGTGGCGCAATCGCGATTCAGCGCGCTGGTGCAGGCGATGAAGGCCACGCCAAAGATCACCTTGCAGGAATGAGGCTCGCGCTGGATCATATCGCCTTGGCAGCCGAGACGCTGGAGGCGGGTGTGGCCCATGCCGAGGCGGCGCTAGGCCTGCCCTTGGCGGGCGGCGGCACGCATGCGCTGATGGGCACGCATAACCGCTTGCTGGGGTTGGGGGATTTGTATTTCGAGGTCATCGCCATTGACCGGTCTGCCCCAAAACCGCCGCATCCCCGCTGGTTTGATCTGGACCGTTTCCGCGGCCCGCCGCGCCTGACCAACTGGATTTGCCGCGCCGATCTGCGCCATGCCCCGCCCGAGGCCGGGCGGGTGCTGGATGTGGCGCGGGGCGATTTGCGCTGGCGTATGGCGGTGCCAGAAAGCGGCGTGCTGCCCATGGGCGGCACCTATCCGGCGCTGATCGAATGGCTGGGCGATCTGCACCCCACGCAGCGCCTGCCCGACAGCGGCGCGCGGCTGGCCTTGCTGGAGATTGCCACGCCAGACCCAGACGCTTTGCGCGCCGCCCTGCCCGGCTTTGCTGACGCTCGCGTTCAGGTCACCCCAGGCGAACCGGGCTTCCGCGCCACCTTTGACACGCCCCATGGCCGCCGGGTGCTGACATGATCCGCTCGACCTTGGCGCAAGATCTGGAGCCGATCCGCGCCCTCTGGAACCCGATGATCCGCGAGACGCTGGTCACCTTTTCCTCGGAGGAAAAGACCGAAAGCGCGATGCGTGACTGGTTCGCCGCACGGCAGGCGGCGGGGCATGGCAGCTTCACCGCGCTGCTGGCGGGCAAGCCGGTGGGCTTTGCCAGTTATGCCCAGTTTCGCGGCGGCAATGGCTATGCGCGTTCGATGGAGCATACCATCATTCTGGCAGCAGAGGCGCAGGGCCACGGCTTTGGCCGGGCGCTGATGGCGGCGGTGGAAGATCACGCCCGCGCGGCGGGGCATCATGTGATGATGGCGGGCGTCTCGGGCGGCAATCCGGCGGGGCGCGATTTCCACCTGGCGCTAGGCTACCGGCTGGTCGGCACCATTCCTGACGCGGGCTGGAAATTTGGCCGCTATCACGATCTGTGGCTTTTACAAAAAATCTTGACCTGACAGCTTGGTTTTTCCGGTCTATCCTGTGCCCATGTCGATCTGGACCCGTATTCTTGAGGCTATCTCCGCACTCGCTCAGGGCGAAAGCCTTGGCGTGGTGTTTGATCGCCTGCGCACTCCGCCGGAGGCCTGCCCCGAGCGCACGGTGGCCTTTACCATCGCCGTGATCGCCCTTGGCGCCAAGATGGCCAAGGCCGATGGCGAGGTGACGCGGAACGAGGTCGCCGCCTTCCGCGAGGTGTTCCATGTGCCCCCCGAGGAGGAGGCGCATGCGGCGCGCGTGTTCAATCTGGCCCGGCAGGATGTGGCGGGGTTCGATGCCTATGCCCGCAAGATCCGCGCGATGTTTCAAGGGGAAACCCGCGTCCTGACCGATGTGATGGAGGGGCTGTTCCACGTTGCCATGGCCGATGGCAGCTATCACCCGGCCGAGGACGCTTTCCTGCATGAGGTGGCGCAGATTTTCGGGTTGGGCGAGCCCTGTTTCCGGTCTCTGCGCGCCCGCTATGTGCCCGATGCGCCGCGCGACCCGTTCGAGGTGCTGGGCCTGCCCGCCCATGCCAGCCTTGAGGAGGCACGCGCCGCCTGGAAGGCCGCGGTGCGCGACAGCCACCCCGACCGGCTGATTGCCCGCGGCGTGCCGCCCGAAGCGGTTGATCTGGCGCAGCAAAGGTTGATCGCGGTGAATGCGGCCTGGGAAGAAATCACGGCCCGGCAGGCGGCATGAGCGCCCCCCTGCGCCCTGCGTCACGCCCCTTGCGTCTTGCCACCTGGAATGTCGAATGGTTCAACGCGCTGTTCGATGACGCGGGCCAGCCGCTGCTGGACAGCCAGCCCGCGCAACGCCATGGCACCACACGCGCCGCGCAGTTGGAGGCCATCGCCATCGTGCTGACCGCGCTGGAGGCCGACGGCGTCATGGTGATCGAGGCCCCCGATACTGGCAGCACCCGCCAGTCGGTCCGCGCGCTGGAAGCCTTTGCCCGCCAGTTCGGCCTGCGCCAAAACCGCGCGGTCACCGGCTTCAAATCGGAAACCGAGCAGGAGATCAGTTTTCTCTATGATCCCGCCCGGCTGGAGGTCCGGCATGATCCGCAGGGAAAGCCGCGCTTTGACGGGACATTTCACCACGACCTGAACGGCGACGGCACGCCTGAACCGATCCGCTTTTCCAAGCCACCGCTGGAACTGGCCGTGCAGGCCGGGACGCGCACGCTGCAGCTGATCGGCGTACATGCCAAATCCAAGGCCCCGCATGGCGCGCGCAATGCCGCCGATGCCGCGCGGATTGGCATCGAGAACCGCCGCAAACAATTGGCGGAATGCCTGTGGCTGCGCACGCGGGTCGAGGCGCATCTGGATCGTGGTGACAGCCTGCTGGTGATGGGCGACTTCAACGACGGGCCGGGGCTCGACGAGTTCGAGCGCCTGTTCGGCCATTCCGGCGTCGAGGTGGTGATGGGGGCCGCCTGCCCGCCCGAGCGGCGGCTCTATGACCCGCATGCCGAAATGGCCCTGTTCAGCCGGTTGCAACCCACCACCGCCCGGTTCTGGAGCCCCGACTGGCAGCGCTATTTCGAGGCGCTGCTGGACTTCATCATGGTCTCGCCCGATCTGGCGGCACAAAAACCGCGCTGGCGGATCTGGCATCCGCTGAACGACCCGAAGTGCTGGGCTGTGCCGGAGCTGCGCGAGGCGCTGCTGACGGCCTCCGACCACTTCCCCGTGACGATTGACCTGTAAATTCCCCCTTGGTGCCTGGGCCTGCCCTCCCCATATTGAGGTCAGCCCAAGACCGGAGATCCAGATGCGCCGCCTCATCCTGCCCTGCGCCCTTGCCCTCAGCCTTGCCACGCCCAGCTTCGCGCAAGAGGCCGAAGACCCCGGCTTGATGGAGCGCGGCCTGTCGATGTTCTTCGAGGGGCTGTTGGGCGAAGTGGCCCCGGAACTCGACAAGATGCAGCAGGCCTTGCAGGACATGCAGCCGCAGATGGAAAAGCTGGTCGATCTGATGGGCGATGTGCAGCATTACGAGGCCCCGGAACGCCTGCCCAATGGCGATGTGCTGATCCGCCGCAAGGCCGGTGCCCCGCCGCCCCCGCCCCTACCCGAAGCTGAACCAGAGGCCCCGCCTGCCGGCAGCACCGACCTCTGACCCCTTCATCTTGGCCCAAATATCCTCAGGGGGTGAATGGGCCGCAAGGCCCAGAGGGGGCGCGAGCGCCCCCTG
>CALKAA010000103.1 GCA_937983495.1 uncultured Gemmobacter sp.
CCATGGCACCACGCTGGCGCTGGCCAACAAGGAAAGCCTTGTGACCGCAGGCCCGCTGCTGCTGGCCGAGGCCGCACGCCACGGCGCCCGCATCCTGCCGGTCGATAGCGAACACTCTGCCATCTTTCAGGCGCTGGTGGGCGAAGACATCACCGCGCTGGAACGCATCATCCTCACCGCCTCGGGCGGGGCTTTGCGCGACTGGCCGCTGGAACGGCTCGCCACCGCCACCGTGTCAGAGGCGCTCGCGCACCCCAACTGGTCCATGGGCCAGCGCATCACCATCGATTCGGCCTCCATGTTCAACAAGGCGCTGGAGGTGATCGAGACCCGCGAATATTTCGGGGTGGAGCCGGGCCAGATCGAGGTGATCGTTCACCCCGAATCCATCATTCACTCCATGGTGGCCTTCCGCGACGGGGCCATCATGGCGCATTTGGGCACGCCCGACATGCGCCACGCCATCGGCTATGCGCTGAACTGGCCCGCGCGGGCCGATCTGCCGGTGGCACGGCTCGATTTCACCACTTTGGGCAGCCTGACCTTCCGCCCCGCCTGCGAAACCCGCTACCCGGCGCTGCGTCTGGCGCGCGAGGTCATGGCAACGCGCGGCCTGTCCGGGGCCGCCTTCAATGGCGCCAAGGAAATCGCTCTCGATCATTTCATTGGCGGCAGCCTTGGCTTTGCCGATATGGCAGGCGTGGTGGAGCAGACGCTGGATGTGCTTTCGGGTGCCGCGCTTTCGGGCGGGGGCGGCCTTGGAAAAGCCGCGATGAGCGTGGATGACGTGCTGGCGATGGACGCGCTCGCCCGCATCGAGGCCGGGCGTCAGGCCACCGCATTTGCCGCCCGCCGCGCGGGCTGAGGAACAGAAGGGTTTCGGCTTTGGATCTGATCAGCTTTCTGCCCGATTTCGGCAATATCTTCCTCAGCATCGGCGCCTTCATCGTCGCGCTTGCGGTCATCATTGCGGTGCATGAATACGGCCATTACATCGTGGGCCGCTGGTCGGGCATCCATGCCGACGTGTTCTCGCTGGGCTTTGGCCCGGTGCTGGCCTCGCGCGTGGATCGGCGCGGCACACGCTGGCAACTGGCCGCCATCCCCTTGGGCGGCTATGTGAAATTCGCAGGCGACGCCAATGCCGCCTCTGGCGTGGATGGTGAGGCCATCGCCACGCTGACCCCGGCGGAGCGCCGCCGCACCATGCATGGCGCACCGCTCTGGGCGCGCACCGCCACCGTCGCCGCCGGGCCGCTGTTCAACTTTGCGCTGTCCATCGTGATCTTTGCGGCCTTCGCCTGGGTCAAGGGCATCGCCACCGATGTGCCGGTGGTGGCCGAGGTCACGCCGGTGTCGGAGGCCTCCGCCGCCCTGCTGCCCGGCGATACCATTCTCGCCCTGAACGGCCAGCCCACCCCGGATTGGGAGGCCTTGGCCAAGGCCGCCGACGCGCTGCCCGATGCCCCAACCGCGCCCTATACCGTGCTGCGGAACGGCACCGAGATGCAGATCACCGGCCCGCATCCGCAGCCCCCCTTGGCCGAAAACGTCAATCCCTTCTCCGCCGCCGAGGAAGCGGGCGTGCTGCCCGGCGATCTGGTTCTGGCGGTGAACGGCACGCCGGTGTCCAGCTTCACCGCCCTGCGCGACATCATCGGCGCTTCTGACGGCAAGCCGCAAACCCTGACGCTGCGCCGCAACGGCGCGGAAACCGAAATCACCGTCACCCCCAAACGCCAGGATCTGCCGCTGAAAGAGGGCGGTTTTGAAACCCGCTGGCTGCTGGGCATGTCAGGCGGGCTGATCTTCAGCGCCGAAAGCCGCACGCCCGGCCCGATCGAGGGCCTCTGGCTGGGCGTTCAGCAGGTCGGCAACGTGATCTCGACCAGCCTTTCCGGCCTTGAGCACATGATCGCGGGCAAGATCTCCACCTGCAACATGCAAGGGGCCATCGGCATCGCCAAAACCTCCGCCGCCGCCGCCTCGGACGGCCTGCCCACCTTCATCTGGTTCATCGCCATGCTTTCCACCGCCATCGGCATGATGAACCTGTTCCCGATTCCCGTGCTGGATGGCGGCCATCTGGTGTTCTTCGCCTATGAGGCGGTGTTCCGCCGCCCGCCTCCGGAAAAGGTGATGAACGTCCTGATGACCACGGGCCTTGCCATCCTGATCAGTGTCATGCTGTTCGGCCTGTCGCGCGACGTGCTGTGCTGAACCCGCCCAAGTCTTGCCATATTCCTTTGTTAGGAATGCAGAAGGCAATCCACGGGTGACACCATGCAAACCGTCGTCAAAGGCTATCGCGGGCTCAGCTTTCTCCTCGGTCTGAACACCGATGGGCTGTTTGTTCTGGCGGCTATTGCGAGCGCTTTGGCTGTGGGCGCCTTCCTCGGCATGCAGGCGCTGCCGCATCCGTGATGCCCACGCCAGTTCTGGTGTCGCCGCCATGGCCACACCGCAAGCTCTGGCCCTCACCGCAAACTCTGGCCAGTTTTTGCCCGCCATTTGACCCTTCGGCCTTTTGACAAGGCCCCGCTTTCCGGCTAGTCAGAACCAAAGACGAGCATTTGGGACAGGACGGGCCATGGTTCAGGCAGCACGGGCATTTGCGCCCCGGCAATTCGGCAAGTCGCAGCTTCTGCGCAGCGCGGCCATCGGCCTCTTCCTCGGTGTGGCGGGGCTGACCACCGGCCTTCCGGCACTGGCGCAGGGCTACAGCTTCTCGCAGGTCACGATTGAGGGCAATCAGAACGTCGATTCCGCGACGATCCTGAAACTGGCGGGCATTTCGCGCGGCGAAACGCTCAGCGCCGGCGGCCTGAACGACGCCTATCAGAACCTGCAAACCTCGGGCCTGTTCGAGGAAGTGGCGATTGCACCGCAGGGCAACCGGCTGGTGATCACCGTCAAGGAATATCCGATCATCAACGCCATCAACTTTGAAGGCAATGCCCGCCTCAAGGATGAACTGCTGGCCGAGGCGATCCAGTCCAAGGCCCGCCGCGTCTATTCGCCCGCCCTGGCCGAGGCCGATGCCGCCTCCATCGCCGAAGGCTACCGCGAGCAGGGCCGTCTGGCCGCCACCGTCACGCCCAAGGTCATTCGCCGCAGCGGCAATGCCGTCGATCTGGTGTTTGAAATCACCGAAGGCAAGAATGTCGAGGTGGAGCGGCTGTCCTTCGTCGGCAACCGCGCCTTCACCGACCGCCGCCTGCGTCAGGTGCTGGAGACCAAGCAGGCCGGGTTGCTGCGCAACCTGATCAAGAAAGACACCATGCGCCCCGAGCAGCTTGAACTCGACAAGCAGCTTCTGCGCGATTTCTACCTGTCGCGCGGCTATGTCGATGTTCAGGTGCTGGATGCGGCCGCCGAAGTCGCGCGCGAGCGTGACGGCGTGTTTGTCACCTTCACCCTGAAAGAAGGGCAGCAATTCCGCTTCGGCACCATCTCCGCCGTCTCCGAAATTGACGGGCTGGATGCCGCCGAATTCGAGGCCGCGCTGAAACTGCGCCCCGGCACCGTCTATTCGCCGCAGGATGTGGAAACCAACATCACCCGTCTGGAAAATCTGGCGCTGAAAAAGGGCCTGAACTTTGTCTCCATCGAGCCGGTGATCACCCGCAACGAACGCGACCGCCTGCTCGACATCGCGTTCACGCTCAAGCGCGGCCCGAAGGTCTTTGTCGAGCGCATCGACATTGAAGGCAACACCACCACGCTGGACCAGGTGGTGCGCCGCCAGTTCCGCACGGTTGAAGGCGACCCCTTCAACGCGCGCGAAGTGCGCCAATCCGCCGAACGCATCCGCGCGCTTGGCTATTTCGCCGATGCCAAGGTGAATGCCGAACCCGGCTCCTCGCCCGATCAGGTCGTGGTCAACGTCGATGTGGAAGAACAGCCCACCGGCTCGCTCTCCTTCGGGGCCAGCTACGGCGTGTCCTCCGGCGTGGGCTTCAACATCGGCTTGCAGGAAACCAACTTCCTCGGGCGCGGCCAAACCCTTGGCGTCTCGATCTCCACCGGCACCGACAGCACCGACAGCTCGATCACCTTCATCGAACCGTCCTTGCTGGGCAATGACCTGAAGCTGAAATTCTCGGCCTTCTACCGCGAGACGGATAACGACAACGCCACCTATGACACCCGCTCCATCGGGATCATTCCGGCCATCGAGTTTCCGCTGGGCGAGGCCTCGCGGCTGGAACTGCGCGCCTTCGCCAAGCAATCCAAGCTGAAAGACATCTACGCCGGCACCGTGGACGACCCGGCAACCCCGGATGTGGACGAAACCGATCTCGGCACCTCGCCCATCATCACCCGCGATGCCGACCGCGGCGCGCTGCTTTCCACCGGCATGGGCGCCACCTACAGCTATGACAATCGCGTTACCGGGCTGAACCCCAAGGGCGGCGTGTTGCTGCGCTTCGGCGTCGATTATGCCGGCATCGGCGGCGATGTGGACAGCATCACCACCACCGCGCTGGCGCTGGCCGAAACCCGCGTCTGGAACGAGGAAGTCACGCTGCGCGCCATTTTCGAGGGCGGCGCGGTGCATATGCTGAACGGCGAAAGCCGCATCACCGACCGCTTCTTCGGCGGCGGCAAGATTCGCGGCTTTGAACCCGCAGGCATCGGCCCGCGCGATCTGGCCTCCGACGATCCGCTGGGCGGCAACATGTTCGCCGTCGCCCGGTTCGAGGCCGATTTCCCGCTGGGCCTGCCCGAGGAATATGGCATCAAGGGCGGCGTCTTTGCCGATGTCGGCTCGGTCTGGAGCCTGGATGACGTGGCGGGCCATTCCGGCTCTGGTGGCACCGGTATCAACAGCGTGGATGATGGCCTTCACCTGCGCTCCGCCATCGGGGTCTCGGTGTTCTGGACAACCCCGATCGGCCCCTTGCGCTTCAACTTCTCCAAGGCCTTGGAAAAGCAGGATTACGACAAGGAGCAATCCTTCGACCTGACGATCTCGACCAAGTTCTGACATGCCGGGCGGCGCGGCGTGCATCAGGGCTTCGGCCAGATTGGCGTGGGTTTGGGCAATCCAGCCGAGG
>CALKAA010000104.1 GCA_937983495.1 uncultured Gemmobacter sp.
ACCGGATCATCAGATCATGCCCGGTGGCATTGGCGGCCTTCAGCAGCGCAAAACCATCCGCCGCAGGAAGAACGCCCAAGCGCGTTTGCAGCAACTCCCCGGCCTCTTTCGGGGTCGCCGCTGCAACCTGGATCAGACCCTGCGCCCTCATCTCCTGCCAAAATCCGGCTTGCACATCTTCCAGCTGCCACGCACGGGCGTAGCTTTGCCATTCTGCCGCACCGTCGGGTTTTGCCACAAAGGGCAAGGCATCCTGCCAGCCGGGAAGCCCGGTCGCAATCGCCAGAAGCTCATCTCCTGAACCGGCCACAATGCCTGCTTGCCCTTCCGATGAAACCAGAAGAATGCGGCCATCCATCAGAACAAAATAGCGACCGCCCGCGCCATCTTGCCCAAGAGTGCCAGACAAGTCTGCCCCTTCGACCGTCAGGTCTTCCCAGCCAGCAGTCTCCATCCCAGCTTCCGGTGCCAGTTCCAGACCGACCAAGGCCGAAATCTCGGGGAGGACGCCACTTTCCGACCAGCGCTTCCACAACGCCCCACAAGGGCTGCCCGCCTCACAGCCCATGGCAGGCGTAGCCAGAACCATCATGACCAGAATCTCCTTCAACAGGACCACCTCACCGTTCATCAACCCTGAATTGATAAGGGCTGCGCGGGGCGAAGATCAATACTTCTCTGGCACATACAGCTCGGGCGGCAGCACGGCGCGTTCGTAATCGGGGTTGAACACGCGGTCAGGCAGCGCGATCTCCTCATGCGGCACCGGGCCATAGGGGAACTGCGTCAGGAAATGGTCGATGCAGTTCAACCGCGCGCGTTTCTTGTCATTGCCCTCCACGATATACCACGGCGCTTCGGGAATGTTCGTGCGGGCGAACATCTCCTCCTTGGCCTTGGTATAGTGTTCCCACCGCACCCGGCTTTGCAGGTCCATCGGTGACAGCTTCCACTGTTTCATCGGGTCATGAATGCGCATGAGAAAGCGGAACTGCTGCTCCTCATCGGTGATCGAGAACCAGTATTTCACCAGCCGCACCCCCGAACGCACCAGCATACGCTCGAACTCCGGCACGTCGCGGAAGAACTCCTCCACCTGATCCTCGGTGGCAAAGCCCATCACCCGCTCCACGCCTGCGCGGTTATACCAGCTGCGGTCGAACAGCACGATCTCGCCCGCCGCCGGCAGATGCGGCACATAGCGCTGAAAATACCATTGGCTGCGCTCGCGTTCGGTGGGGGCAGGCAGGGCCACGGTGCGCACCACACGCGGGTTCAGCCGCTGGGTAATCCGCTTGATCACCCCACCCTTGCCCGCGGAATCGCGCCCCTCGAACAGCACCACCACTTTTTCGCCGTGATGCACCACCCAATCCTGCAACTTGATCAGCTCTGACTGCAAGCGGATCAGCGCATGCATATAGCTTGCGCGGTCCAGCGCGTCGGGGTGCTTTTCCTTGTAAATGCGCGCGATCTCGGCCGAGAGGGCGGCATCCTCGATCTCCAGCTCGTATTCCTCATCCAGCGCATCGGCCAGCTCTGCCGCCAGCCAGTCCCGCCCCGGCAAATCAAGCTCTTCATCCCGCATCGCATGTCTCCTGTATCCTGCCGCCAGCCAAACCACGGCAAGGTAACAGGCCCGTAACAACCGCCATGCACCGCGGTCATCGCGCGGGCCGCGCCCCCTTTCCTTTCGCAGCCTTTCCCGCTAGAAGCCCCGTTTGAACACCCGACATGACCGAACGCGACGAGGAAAGCCGATGCAGGGCAGCGCCAATCTGAATGTGATGATCAAGGCGGCCCGCAAGGCCGGGCGCAGCCTTGTGAAGGACTTCCGCGAGGTCGAGAACCTTCAGGTCTCCTCCAAAGGCCCGGGCGATTTCGTGTCGAAAGCCGACCGCGAGTCGGAGCGGATCATCAAGGAAGAACTGATGGCCGCCCGCCCGACCTATGGCTGGCTGGGTGAGGAAACCGGCGAGACGGCGGGGGCCGACCCGACCCGCCGCTGGATCGTCGATCCGCTGGATGGCACCACCAACTTCCTGCATGGCCTGCCACATTGGGCGATCTCCATCGCGCTGGAACACAAAGGCGAAATCGTCTCGGGCGTGATCTTCGACGCCGCCAAGGACGAGCTGTTCTGGGCCGAAAAAGGCGCGGGTGCCTGGATGAATGACAAGCGCCTGCGGGTGTCGGGGCGCCGCAACATGATCGAGGGCATCTTCGCCACCGGCGTGCCCTTTGCCGGGCGCGGCCCGCTGCCCGCCACGCTGAAAGACCTTGGCAACCTGATGCCGGTCTGCGCCGGGGTGCGCCGTTGGGGGGCCGCCTCGCTCGATCTGGCCTATGTGGCGGCCGGGCGCTATGACGGGTACTGGGAACGGGGGCTGAACGCCTGGGACATGGCCGCAGGGCTGGTGTTGGTGCGCGAAGCGGGCGGCCTCGTCTCGGGCATCCGCGAGGATCAAGACCCGCTGGACAGCGGCTCGGTCATCTGCGGCAACGAAGCCCTGTTCGAGCCCTTCCGCAAGATCATCCGCGGCTGATCCCCTCATCCGTGACAAGACCCGCAACGCGCGCCCCCTTCGAAAAGAAGAAGCTGGCAGCCGCCCCGTGCCGTTGCAGCAGATCGACCAAA
>CALKAA010000105.1 GCA_937983495.1 uncultured Gemmobacter sp.
AGCCATGACAAGGCCACGCGCGGCGACGAGCTGCCGCTTCTGGTGGATTACTGGGCCCCCTGGTGTGGCCCCTGCCGCGCCATGGCCCCGGAATTCGCCAAGGCTGCCAAGACCTTGGCCCCAATCGCCCGGCTCGCCAAGCTGAACACCCAAGACCACCCCGACATCGCCACCCGCGCCCGCATTCAGGGCATCCCGGCCCTGATCCTCTATCGCAAGGGCCGCGAGATTGGCCGCCTGACCGGCAGCCGCCCTGCGGCGCAGATCGTCGATTTCGTGCGGCAAAGCCTTGGTGTCGCAGGTTGAGCAAACCCCGCTTTCCGGGCGCAGCCGGCGCTTGACTTTTCCGCGCCAAAGCGCCAAAACCCGCTCAGGTCGAGGGGCAGTAGCTCAGTTGGGAGAGCGCGTCGTTCGCAATGACGAGGTCAGGGGTTCGATCCCCCTCTGCTCCACCATTGACCTTTGAATTGATTGAGAAAACTGGCGCATTTCCTGAGATGCCCGCCAAAAACCCTCCCAAAGAAAATCGCTTGTTTGCCCTGAGATGCGACGGCGCGGTTTCGGGCTTTGCCTGACCCATGGACCGTCAAAAGACGCCCAAGGCGGGACGACCGGGAATAGGAGGGCATAAGGGAACCGGAACATGAACCGATGCGCGGAATGTCCCGGAAAGCCATAGCTTGCCCAATCCCAAGCTGAAAAGCGCCACCCCAGCTCGGCCCATGGTTTCAATGCGCAGACTTCAACCCATGCCCGGACAGGCCGATCACATGCCCCGCTGCTTCTGCGCTTGCCCGAAGGCGCATTGCGACGCAATCTGCCCCGAAAGCCGGTCGCGCGATCACGACAGCCGAGGCCTGAGTCATGAGCCATTTCATCCTGCGCTCTGCCGATCTGGAGCCGCTCCACCGCGTCGCGGAATTCGAGGCGGCCTGCGCGCATATCTGCCAGTTGCAGATCGAACCGGGGGCGGGCGAGTTCTCCTCGCGCACCTCCATCGCGCTGGCTGGCAGTCTGATCCTGGCCGATACGGCGCATTCCGATTGCGTCACCCGGCGCACCATGGCGCTGGCCGCCGCAACGGGTGACAATCTTTTGCTGCACATCCCCTTTTCGGGGGGCTTCACCATCCGCCAGAGGGGCGGGACCGAGCATGAACTCCGGCCCGGCCAGATCTATCTCGACCCCAGCGAGGTGCCGGGCACGGCGCAGTTTCACGGGCCGGAATCGCAGTGCTTCTATCTCTCGATCCCGCGTGGCCTGCTGGGGGCTGCGGGTGGCCTGCCGCTGCGCGATCGGGTGGCACTGACGCCGCAATGGCGCCTGCTGCTTTCCTATGCGCGCGGCATCCATGCCGAGGCCGGTGCCTTGACCGCAAGCGATCTGGAACTCTGCGCGGCGCATATGCAGGATCTGCTGCTGCTGGCCATCGGGGCCGAGCGTGACAGTGCCCGGATTGCCAGAGGCCGGGGGGCCCGCGTGGCGCGGTTGCAGGCGATCCGCGCGGATATCGAGCGCAACCTGACCAGCCCAGAGCTGTCGGCCGATTGGATGGCCGCGCGGCATGGCATTTCGCCGCGCTATCTGCGGGCGCTTTTTGCGGATGAGGGGACCAGCTTCACCGATCATGTGGCGCTGCGGCGCCTGCTGCGGGTGCAACGTCACCTGAGCGATCCGAGCCGCGCCGGAACCCCGATCAGTCGCATCGCGCTGGATGCGGGCTTTGGCGATATTTCCGCCTTCAATCAACGCTTCCGGCAGGCCTTTGCCATGACACCGGGCGAGATGCGCGCCGCGGCCTTGGCGCGGTGGCGGGATCGGGGCGGTTCCGCATGACCTGCATTCGGTGCCGCCCGACCCAAGACATCGCCCGCCGCCCCGGCGCAAGATCACCCGACACACGGCCGGGCTGCGCCCCGGCCCAACTGCCCTTGCGGAGCTTTTCATGACCCATGCCCTTTCCCGCTTGCGTGCCGGGCGTTTTGCCGCTGTGCTGGCCCTGCCAATCGCCTTCGCTTTGCCAGTGGCCGCCCAGACCACCACGATGATCGTCATGGACGGGTCCGGCTCGATGTGGGGGCAGATCGACGGACGCCCCAAGCTGGAGATCGCACGCGACACCGTGGCCCAGGTGCTGACCGACCTGCCGGACAGCCGCGTTCTCGGTCTGATGGCCTATGGGCACCGCGAAAGGGGCAATTGCGCCGATATCGAGGTGATGGTGCCCCCGGCGGCGGGCAGCGCGGCGGCGATTCAGCAGGCGGTCAACGGGATGCGCTTTCAGGGCAAGACCCCGTTGACCGAGGCGGTGCGTCAGGCGGCAGAGGCCCTGCGCAGCACCGAGGAGCCCGCCACGGTCATTCTGGTGACCGATGGCATCGAGACCTGCGAGGCGGACCCCTGCGCCCTGGCCACCGAGCTGCAAGCCTCTGGCGTTGATTTCACCGCCCATGTCATCGGTTTCGGGCTGACCCGCGACGAAGGGGCCGAGGTCGCCTGCATCGCGCAAAACACCGGGGGGCGTTATTTCGAGGCGAAAGACAGCGCCGCCCTGGCCGAGGCGCTGAATGCAGCCGTGACGGAGGAGGCGTCCGAGGCCGCCCCTCCCGCCGCGCCGCCGCCACAGCGCCGCTATTTCCCCGGTGCGCCGATGATGGAAGCCATTGCGCTGATGCCCACTGGCCAGACGACGGGCCAGACAGCGGGCCAAAGCACGGGCGCACCCGAAGGCATCCTGCCTGATTTCGGCTTCCCCGCCGATGGCACCGCCCCCCAATGCGCCGCGCTTTGCGAGGCCGAGGCGCTTTGCGCCGCCTGGCGCTACGAGCCGGTCGGCAGCCATTTCCTCGATCATGCCCGCTGCTTTGGCTATCTGGCCTCCTCCGAGATGGACTACAACACCCATGCCCCCGAGGAAGGCTGGGGCTCGGGCATCAAGGACGGCGTCCTGATGCTGGTGCGCCCCTATATTCCCGTCGGCCCCTTGCCCGAAGCCAGCCTGACCGCCCCCGATACCGCCGCCATCGGCCAACCCGTCCTCATCGGCTGGACCGGCCCGGCGGCAGAGCTCGACACCGTGGAAATCGGTCTGCCGGGCGATGGCGAACGCTGGAGCTGGGATTATGTCGCCAAAGGCAATCCGCTCAGCCTGATCATGCCGGGCGAACCCGGCGCTTATGAGCTGCGCTACAAATACCGCGATGAGGTGGTGATCGCGACCCGCAGCATCATCGTGCTGGAGGGCCCGGTCACCCTGACCGCCCCCGCACAGGTGCTGGCAGGGGCCGAGATCGCTGTGGGCTGGTCCGGGCCGAACGCGCCCTATGACAATATCCAGATCGCCGAGGCGGGCAGCGACAGCTACATCTCCTATGCCTATGTCACGGATGGCAACCCGCTGCGCCTGACCGCGCCCGAACAGCCGGGGCGCTATGAATTGCGCTACAAGCTCTCCGATACCGAGGTGATCGCCAGCCGCCCCTTCGAGGTGCTGGCCGCCGGGTCCACCCAGCCCCCAGAAACGCCATCAGAGACGCCATCAGAGACGCCCCCAGAACCTGCTTCGGCGCTGGTGCCCGTGACCCTCCGCACCGCGCCGGCGGCCCCCGATCCCGTCTCCTGGAGCGCCACCCCGCTGGACCCAGCCCCCGAGACTGCGCCTGATACTGCGCCCGAAGCTGTCGCTATGCCCGAAGCCTTTGCCGGCCCCTGGCAGGCCGAACTCTCGCCGGGGCGCTGGCGCATCGAAGGGCTGGCGGAAAGTGGCATGGCCTACACCGCCGAGATCACCGTGACCGAGGCCGCCGGGCAGGTCTTTGACATTCCGGTCGGTTTTGAAAGCGACGGCATGGGCGAGGATGCCCCGGCCATCCCCGCCAGCCCCGGCACGGCCCCCCTCGGGAGCCCGGTGACCGATGCGGCAACGGGCCTCAGCCTGTCGCTGCCCGAAGGCTGGCACCTGACCGAGGCCTTCCGCGCCGAAACCGCCGCAGGCGTCGCCGCCACGGCCCCGACTGCCACCTTCACCGGGCCGGATGGCCGCATGATCGTGTTGAACCCGCTGCAATGGCTCGAAAGCAATGGCCCCTGTCAGGACAGCCCACTCGGCCCGCTCTGCGTCTTTGGCACCGCCGACGAGCAGACCACGGCAGCGATGGCGCTGATCCTGTCCAGCCTGTCGCTGGATCGGCCCGGCCCGGATCTGGGCGGACCGGATCTGGGCGGCACGCCCTTCACCCCGCAGGGCAGCGACCCTATGTCCACCCTCGTTCCCGGATGGAGTGCCGACTGATGATGCGCCCCGCTCTGAGTTTTCTGGCCCCCCTGAGTTTACTGGCAACGGCCCTTCTGGCCGCCCCGGCCATGGCACAGGAAAAGCTGACCGTTGCCGATTGCACGGAGGGCGGTTGCCGCTGCGCCCTGTCTGCGGTGACCCTGCAAGAGGCGGAGGTCGTTCTGGGCACCCCGGCCCCGGAGGGCACAACCGCGCTGGTCCGCCTGAATGGCGAGTATATCTGGAGCCCGCTGTCGCTGCGCGAGATCGACTTCGCTGCCGGAGGCGATGGCGAATGCCCGCTGGAACTCTTTGATGCCATGATCCCGGAAGACGGGGATTGGATCGGCACCGTCACCGGCCAGACCATTTCGCACTGCCCGCCCGGACTGGACGCCGCGCTGGCCCCGATGACCGAGACGCTGGTCTTTCCGCGCAACATCACCTGGGGCGGCAGCTTCCATCCCGACCGCATCCGCATGGAGGGCACCGCCAGGGCGATCGACTGGAGCCAGGTCAGCGCCACGCATTACACCGGTCAGGGGCCGGCTGTGGGCGAGTCCGGGGCCACGTCGCGGGTGCAGATCGGCGTGACCTATGACGCAAAGCTGATCGACCCGCGTCTTGTGCGCGTGCTGGTCAAACTGAAAATCCGCACCGAGGGCCTGTCGCAGGCGGTGATTGACGCCGCAGGCCTCGGGCGCTGCGATGTCAGCGTGACTGTCGATCTGGCCCGCACGGGCGACTGAGCGAGCAGGGCAGGGGGCGGGCGCAGGCGAGCCTGCCGCCGTTCCCCTGCCATTGCGTCAGATCTCGCCCTCCAGCGCCTCTTGCAGAAACCCCTCCGGGTCGAACACGAACTGGCGATAGAGCCGCATATGCGCCGTGTCGCGCCAATCCACCTCGCGCAAACCGTCGCGCGTGATCTCCAGCACCTGTGCGCCGGGCACCGCCATTAAAAGCGGCGAATGGGTGGCCATGATCACCTGCGCCACGGGGCGTTCTGCCAGCGCCGCCAGTTGCCGCAGCAATTCCAGTTGCCGTTTCGGCGACAGCGCGCTTTCGGGTTCGTCGAGGAAGTAAAGGCCCTGCCGGTCCATCCGTTCGGAAAACACCCGCAGAAAGCCTTCGCCATGGCTGTGCGACAGGAAATCCGGCGGCGAGCCACCGCCCCCGCGCGCGGCCTCATCCAGATAACGCGCGACGGCATAAAAACTTTCGGCCCGGAAGAACCAGCCCCTTGTGACCTTGGGCAGCCAACTTGCGCGCAGCGCGGCGCTCAGGGCCCCCCCATTCGCCTCCAGCGCGCGGCTGTGATCCACCGGGCGATAACCCTGACCGCCGCCCGCCTCGTCAAAGCCCGACAGCACGGCCATGGCCTCGATCAGCGTCGATTTCCCGCTGCCATTCTCACCCACCAGAATGGTGACCGGGGCGGTGAAATCCAGCGCGAAATCCTCATGCAGCCAAGGCAGGCTGAAAGGATAATCCGGCTGTGCAGGCCACTTCTCCGGCCGCAGACGGATTTGCCGCAGGAACGGCGCGGGCAGGCGGGTTTCGGTCTGTTTGCGGGCCATGATCCCAGCCTGCCACGCCCGCCGTCAAAAGAAAAGGCGCGGCGAGGTTGCCCCTGCCGCGCCCGCCTGGCCCCTTTGGGGGACAGGATTATTCTTCGGCCACCAGACCCGACGGCGCCGCGATATTGGCGATCACGAAGTTGCGGTCGATGGTCGGCTTGGTGCCGTTCGGCAGGGTCACGTCATTGATGTGGATCACATCGCCGAAGGTCTTGCCGGTCAGGTCCACCACGATTTCCGACGGGATGTCGGAGGCGAGGACTTCCAGTTCCACTTCCGGGCGCACCACGGTCAAGGTGCCGCCACGCTTCAGGCCGGGGGCCGCGTCGTGGTTGATGAAGGTCACATGGATGAACAGGTTGATGCGGCTGTCATCGTGCAGACGCATGAAATCCACATGGGTCGGCAGGTCTTTCACCACGTCACGCTGCACGCCGCGGCAGACGACGTGCACGTCGGGCTGGCCTTCGACTTTCAGGTTGAACAGCGTGGACAGGAAGCGGCCCTGACGCAGGCGCTTCAGCAGGGTGTTGTAGTTCATCTTGATCGCGACGGGCTCTTGCTTGTCGCCATAGACGATCCCGGGGACGAACCCCTCCCGACGTGCCTGACGAGCGGCCCCCTTGCCCGACCCCGTGCGCACTTCGGCAATAAGATCTTCGATCTCGCGTGCCATTGGTATCTCCGTAATTAGCATGCAGTGATCCGCCACCCTCCAAGGGTGCGTGACGGATCGGCGGGCTATAGCGGGGAATCGCCAGTGGGGAAAGGGGAAAATGGGGCAGGCGGGGCCGGATGTCAAATGGGAAGGGCAAATGCGCCTCCCCGATAGCCGAAAGCCCGGCGACAGGGTCGCCGGGCTCTCAAGCTCAGGCTCGAAACGCGCGACCGGCGAAACGATGCGTC
>CALKAA010000106.1 GCA_937983495.1 uncultured Gemmobacter sp.
AAGCCGCAGACCATGTCGAACAATGCCGCCGTGACGGCGGATGGCGGGGAGATTGGTCGGGCGCAAGCCTTGCAGGCGCTGGCCTGCGGGCTGGAGCCGGTGGTGGACATGAACCCCGTGCTGTTGAAGCCGGAATCCGAGGCGGGGGCGCAGGTGATCGTGCAGGGGCACCGCACCGGCACCTTGCGGGCGCGGGATTATGCGCAGCGCAAGCCCTCCCTGCTCGCCGCGGTCCTGGACAGTTTCGGAAGGTTGCGCGCGGCGCATGATCTGGTGATCGTCGAGGGCGCAGGCAGCCCGGCCGAGGTAAACCTGCGCGCGGGCGATATTGCCAATATGGGCTTTGCCCGCGCCGCCGATGTGCCCGTGGTTTTGGCGGGGGATATTGACCGGGGCGGCGTGATTGCACAGATCATTGGCACGCAAGCCGTGATCGACCCGGAGGACGCCGCCATGGTGTCGGGCTTCCTGATCAACAAGTTTCGCGGCGATCCGCGTCTGTTCGACGACGGCTATCGGCTGATCGAGGCGCGTACCGGATGGCGCGGCTTTGGGGTGTTGCCATGGTTTGCGCAGGCCCATCTGTTGCCGGCAGAAGATGCGCAGGATCTGGCCTCGGGGCCTGTCACCGAAGGCGTGGTGATTGCCTGCCTGATGTTGTCACGCATTGCGAATTTCGATGATCTCGACCCGCTGAAGGCCGAGCCCGGTGTGCAACTGGTCATGGTCGCCCCCGGCCAGCCGATCCCGGCGCAGGCGCAGCTGGTCATTCTGCCCGGCAGCAAATCCACCCGCGGTGATCTGGCTTTTTTGCGCGCACAAGGCTGGGACATCGACCTTGCCGCCCATATCCGGCGCGGCGGGCATGTCTTGGGGATTTGTGGCGGCTATCAGATGCTGGGCCGCAGCATTGCGGACCCCGAGGGGGAGGAGGGCACCGCAGGGTTTGACCCCGGCCTTGGGCATCTGAATGTGAACACCGTGATGACCTCAGACAAGCGCTTGGCGCGTGTCACCGCACAGCACGCCGCCAGTGGGTTGACGGTGGAGGGCTATGAAATCCATATCGGTCGCACCGATGGCCCGGATTGCGCCCGGCCCTTTGCACATGTCGAGGGGCGGCCCGAAGGCGCGATCAGCGCCGATGGCCGCATCACCGGCAGTTATCTGCACGGGCTGTTCAGCTCGGACGCCTTCCGTGCTGCCTATCTGGCGCGGCTGGGGGTCGCGGCCAGCGGCCATGCCCATGCGGCAACGGTCAAGGCCACGCTGGAGGCGCTGGCCGATCATGTCGAGGCGCATCTGGATGTCTCGGGGCTGTTGGCGCTGGCACGTTAGCGCTGGTTCCAACGGTCGCGGAACACCAGATCCTCCAGCGGCAGGCGCTCGCGCCAGCCTTTCACTTGCAGTTCCGGCTGGTCATAAAGCTGGTCCACATGGCCGATGCACAGATAGGCCACCGGCACGACATGATCGGGCAGGCCCAGAATGGCGCGCAGGTCGGTATCGTGGAAGATGCTGACCCAGCCCACGCCCACCCCCTCGGCCCGCGCCGCCAGCCAGAGGTTTTGCACAGCGCAAACTGTGGAATAGAGGTCCATATCGCGGTTATGGGTGCGGCCCAGCACCACCTCGCCGCCCCGCGTGCGATCGCAGGTGATGCACAGATTCACCGGCGCGTCAGTGATGCCTTGCAGTTTCAGCGTCGAATAAAGCGGGCGGCGATCTTCGGGGAACATCGCTTCGGCCTCGGCATTGGCGCGAGAGAAGGCGGCCTGCACCTGCGCCTTCACCCCGCCATCGCGGATGACCAGAAAATTCCAGGGCTGCATGAACCCGACCGAAGGCGCGTGATGCGCAGCCCGCAGCAGCCGGGTCAGCAGCGCCTCCTCTACCGGGCGGGCGGTGAACTGGCTGCGCACATCGCGGCGGCTGAAAATGGCGGCGTAAACGGCGGCGCGCGCGGCCTCGTCAAAGGCGGCGGCTTCACACAGATGGCTTTCGGCGGACATGACATTTCCCCTGTCGCAGAAACAAGGCAACCGTTGACCATCGGTCGCCCCCGTTCCGTCTGGCCGGTCTTCTGACTTGGTTTCACCCGATGCCGCGCCTTCCCGGCCTTGCGGCCAGTGGCATCTGCGGCACCGTCCACCTTACAGCGTTGGGCACGTCGCGGAGTTGCACCGCGTTCCCGATCATCCGGGGAGGGGTTTGAGCCCAGCCTCGGCACCAGACCTGCCACAGCTAGCGTCTCAAACGCGGCGTGGCAACGGAGTTTAGCTCAGCAGCCGGGCGCAGAACGGGTAGGTGGTCATGCGTTCCACCCCGGTTTCCGTAATCAGGAACTGATCCTCCAGCTTCACGCCCTGCGCGGCGGCTTCGGTGCCGATATAGCTTTCGACGCAGATCACCATGCCGGGTTCAAAACCGCCGGGGAAATCGTAAGGTTGCCCGGCAAAGGCATGCGGCACATAAGGAAATTCGCCGCATAGGCCAAGCCCATGGGCAAGGCAGTAATAGCCCCAGCCCTGGTGTTTGGGCGGCACGGGCCATGCGGCACGGGCGAAAGCCTCATAGCTGACACCCGGCCCCAATAGCGCGGCATTGCTCTGCAACTGGTCATGCGCGCGGGCATACAGGCTGCGCTGCACCGGGCTTGCGGGGGCATCGCCACACAGAAAGCTGCGCGAGAAATCCACCGCATAGCCCTGCCAGCCAAGCGCATCGGTATCGAAGCAGACCAGATCGCCCACCAGCATCCGGCGCGGCCCGGCCTCTTGGAAATAAGGGAAGGTGCGCGGGCCGGATTGGAACAGCCGGGTCGAGACATATTCGCCTTCGGTCGCGATCAGGTGGCGATGAAAGGCGGCCCAGACCTCCACCTCGCTGGCACCGGGGGTAATCGCGGCCTCCAGATCGGCGGCGGCGTCCTGCACCAGCGCCACCGCCTGCCGCATGGTGGCAATCTCCAGCGGTGTCTTGATCCGCCGCGCCTCGGACAGCAGGGCGGTTGCATCCGTCAGATGCAAACCCTGCGCCCGCAGCGCGTCGCTCACCGGCGGGTCAAAGCCCTCGATGGCGAGTGTGGCCCCATCGCCATGGCTGCGGCACAGATCGGCAATCTCGGCGGCAAAGCGCGCTGCCCCCGCCAGATAGCCCGCCCCCGAAAGCGCAGTCAGCCCAGGGGCCGGGCGCACCTGATCCACGCCGGGCCTGCCTTCGGCCAGATGTTCGCAGCCTGCGAACTCGTAAAGGATCGACGGGCCATCGGCAAAGATCAGCGCCATGCGAAACGGCCCCATCAGGCTGAACACCGTCATGTTGCGTGCGCCGCAAGCATACAGAATGTTGATCGGATGCGAGGTCAGCAAGGCGGGCACCCCTTGCGCCCGCATCACCGCCCGCAGCCTTGCAGCGCGGCTGCCGATCAGCGCCGCGCCGTCAAAGCTGTCAGAGTTTGACATGCCCGACGGCCTTCTTCTGCGCCTCGTCCAGCGCGTCTGGATAACCCGCATCGGCATAGCGGATCACGCCAAGCGCGGTGTCATTGGTCAGCGCCAGTTTCAGCCGCGTATCCGCTGCGTCAGAGCCATCGGCCACGATGGTCACACCAGAGGAGGTCATGTATCCCGCATAGCCACCGCCCCCCGAATGCACCACCACCAGATCGGCACCTGAGGAACAGAGCGTCATGGCGCTGATCAGCGGCCAGTCGGCAATAGCATCAGACCCGTCGCGCATGGCTTCGGTCATGATGTTGGGATGCGCCATCGCGCCTGCATCCAGATGGTCGCGCGAAAACGCCACCGGCCCCGCCAACTCGCCCGAGGCGACCATGCGGTTCACAGCGCGAGCAAGCTCTGTCCGTTCCCCATGGCCCAGCCAGGCGATACGAGCGGGCAGGCCTTCGAAGGGCACATGCGCGCGGGCCAGCCTGATCCAGTTCGTCACGATGCCATTGTCGGGGAACATGCGCAGCACCAGATCGTCGATCTTGGCGATATCGCTTTCCTCGCCGGAAAGCGCCATCCAGCGGAAGGGGCCAATCGCGCGGCAGAACAGCGGGCGCAGGTAAGCCTCGGTGAAGATCGGAATGTCAAAGGCATTCTCGATCCCGCCTTGCTGGGCCTGCGTGCGGATCAGATTGCCATTATCGAACACCTCCGCCCCGCGCGCCTGAAACTCCAGCATGGCGGCGACATGATGGGTGATCGAAATGCGCCCGGCCTCGATCAATTCCTCCGGGTTCTGCTCGCGCAGGCGGCGCACGCGCGGCAGGTCATAGCCCGCCGGGATATAGCCATACACCAGATCATGTGCCGAGGTCTGGTCGGTCACGATATCTGGGGTGATACCACGCGCCGCGATTTCGGGGTAAATCTCGGCGGCATTGCCGATCAGCGCCACGGAAAGTGCCCGCTTTTCGGCCTGGGCTGCGGCGATCATTGTCAGCGCGCTGTCCAGATCGGGTGCGATTTCGTCCAGGAACCCGATCTCCTTGCGCATCCTCGCCCGGTCTTCATCCACGTCGAGGCACAGGATGGCCGCCCCTGCCATGCGTCCGGCCAAGGGCTGTGCGCCCCCCATGCCGCCCAGACCGGCAGTCAGGATGAAACGCCCCGCCAAGCTGCCATTGAACCGCCGCTCGGCAATCCGCATGAAAATCTCATAGGTGCCCTGAATGACCCCCTGCGAGCCGATATATTGCCAGGCCCCGGCGGTCAGCCCGCCCCAGCAGATCAGGCCCTTGCGCTCCATATCGTAAAACACATCGGCCTTGGCCCATTGGCCCACGATATTGCAATTCGCCATGATCACCATGGGCGCGCCGACATGGGTTTTCAGGATACCGACCGGCTTACCCGACTGGATGATGAGGGTTTCATCCTCCTCGATCTCGGTCAGGCTTTTCACGATGGCGGCATGGGCGGGCCAGGTGCGCGCCGCCTTGCCAAGCGCGGCATAGACGATCAGCTTGTCAGGGGCCTCGCCCACGGACAGCACATTTTCCAGCAACCGCAGCAGGCCTTCGGCGCGCCAGCTTTTCGCGCGCAGCTCCGGGCCGCCGGGGATCGGGAAATCGGGGTGGCGGAGGTTGGGCTTAGGCATGGGTCTGCTCCAGCGCATATTTGGCCAATTCGATACCCATGGCGCGCTCGCAGGGCGGATAGACCGCCGGGTCCAGCACACCTGCGCCCAAGGGGATCACGGATTTCGGCACATGCAACACATGAATGCGCATGCCTTCACGCAATTGGCCCACTGACAGCGGCTCGGCCTCTTCCGACAGGGTTGTGATCACATCGGGGAAGCTGGCGATACGGCGGCCGCCGGCATCGTCAATCGCCATATACTCGTTCATGATATGCAGGGTGATGGCCTTGTCACCGCTGCCCACAGTCACCGTGCCGATGTCGAAGGCCTCGTTGGTGTAGCGCACATGCTTTTTCGTGATCACACCCTCAATCAGGATGGCCCCTTTGGTGCCCTCCACAATCGCGTCGATCACCGCCGCCGTGCCCTTTTTCTCGGCCGCCAGAATGGCATGGCCCAGATCCAGCGCCATGGAGATACCGCCAAGCGCCGCATTCCGCGCCACATAGCTGGCCCGCAGCGGATTGCGGGCCGAGGCGATGAAGCCGCCCGACATATCGGAGGCCGTGCGCAGGATGGGCGAGACCTTGGCCGTCGCGCCGCGCGTCACCAGTTCGATATAGCGGTTCTGTTCGCGGTTGCCGCCGACGGCGGTCTGGATCATCTGCTCAGGGCTGCCCGCCATGCCGATCGAACCCATATCGCCAGTGGGATGCGCGCGAATATCCCCCACCGCATCCACCACCTTGCAGCCCAGGATCGACGAAGGCAGCCAGGCGTTCAGGGTGGAGGATTTGCCGTTCTGCCCCACCATCAGCCCGGCCACCGGGGTGCCAAGCGCCTCGTTCAGCAATTGCACCGCCTTGATGTAATCCACCCCGCGCATTTCCCATGGCGTCGTCGAGGCCGGGGCGCCAATGGCGGCGGCGGTCGCAACCCAATCCTCCTCGTTCAGCTCGTCGATGCTGACCAGCTCAGGCTGGCCCGCGCCGACGGCGGCATAGCCCAGCTTGCGGCCATGATCCGCCCAGCCCCCGCCCCCGGCAGCATAGACCGAGCCGCCACGCACGGCGGGCTCCACATCCTTTTCGGTCAAGATACGGCGCATCTTACTCTCCTTGCTGTGCGTCGAAGGCGAGAATGGCCTCGGCCATCACTTCCGCCCCAAGCGCAATGTCATCAGTTTCCGCCCATTCTTCGGGGCAATGCGAACGGCCCTCACGGCAGGGCACAAAGATCATGGCGGCGGGGGCGATGCGGGCGATGAAGGCCGCGTCATGCCCGGCCCCCGAGGCCATGCGGCGCTGGCTGGCCCCGCAGGTGGTGGCGGCCTGCTCCAGCAGAACGATCAGCCCCGCATCCATTGGCGTGGGCGGATTGTCCGAAAGCACGCGGTGGCTGGCGGTGATACCCTGCGGCAGGTCGGTCAGCCGCACCTCCAGCCAGCCCAGAAATCCCTCCATCCGGGCGCGCTCCACCGCGCGGGCGTCGATCAACAGGCGCGCGGCACCCGGCACCACATTGGCCGCACTGGGGGTGATGCAGAACTCGCCCACCGTGGCGGTGAAATGGCTGCCAAGGCTGGCAAGCCGCGTGGCCTCGGCCTCAATCGCGGTCACCAGTGCCGCCGCCGCCGCCAGCGCATCGGCGCGCAGGCCCATCGG
>CALKAA010000107.1 GCA_937983495.1 uncultured Gemmobacter sp.
TGCTTTTCCGATCTCATGTTCCCCGACTCGCGGCTGGAAAAGGCCGCCAATATTCTCATCTTCGCCTATTCCGATGCCGCCAATGCCGCACGCAACATCCTGCGGATGAAGGCTGGCGGGCTGGAGGTCGGCCCCATCCTGATGGGCATGGGGAACAAGGCGCATATCGTGACGCCTTCGATCACCGCGCGGGGCTTGCTGAACGTCTCGGCCATCGCGGGCACACCGGTGGCGCATTACGGATGAGGTGGCTCGGTCATAGCCTTGCCATTCTGGGGCTGACCGTTCTGACACAACTTGGCGGGCTGGCCTGGGGGCTGGCCCTGCTGACCCGCTGGCGCTGGAAGGCGTTTCCGCTGGCCTATCTGCTGGTTTGGGGGGCGGCGCAGTTTCTGGCCCCCTTGGCCGGACGCGAGCCCCTGCCCTGCACCGGCGCGCCCTTGCGGATGCAATCTGCCTTTTACTGCGTGACAATGCGCAATTTCGTGGTGCCCGATCTGGCCGATCTGGCGCGAGACGCTGCCGCCAAGGTGGAAAGACAGCACCCCGGCACCGTGACCCTCGCGCTGGATGGCGGCTTTCCCTTTCCCGGTCTGCCGCTGCTGCCGCATCTGTCACATGCCGATGGCCGCAAGCTGGACTTCGCGTTTTATTATCAAACGCCAACGGGCACCTACCTGCCGGGGCAGACCAGAGCCCCGCTGGGCTATTTCGCCTTTGAGGCCATGGACAGCTCGCAATGCCCGCCCGCCTTTCCGACGCTGCGGTGGGATTTTCGCTGGATGCAGGGGCTTTATCCTGATCGCCCGCTGGACCCGCTACGCACCCGCGCCTTGGGGAAGGCCCTGCTGGATGACCGGCGCTTGGGCAAGATGCTGCTGGAGCCCCCCTTGGCCCAACTGCTTGGCCTTGCCGACCCAAGACTGCGCTTTCAGGGCTGCCGAGCAGCCCGCCATGACGATCACTTTCACATCCAACTGTAACGACTCACTTCTCCAGGCTTCAAAACTGCAAACTATGAAAACTTTGCAAACTTGGCTGCTGCGCCAACAAAAATTGGCAATGCGGCAGAGTTTGCAAAAGTTTGCCAGCCACCCGACAAGCATTCTGCAAATTTTTCAACCTGTTTCCGCCGCGTGATCGGTAACAGCGTTGCGTCACGCCCCGCCGCTCGCGTAACAAAATGCCAGAGCGGAGGAGGGTGCATACAATGGCATACAAAGACATCTATGACGGCTGGAAAGCCGATCCCGAAGGCTTCTGGATGAAAGCCGCCGGAGCCATCGACTGGGTGAAGCCCCCCTCCAAGGCGTTGAACGCCGACCGTGCGCCGCTGTATGAATGGTTCACTGATGCGCAGGTGAACACCTGCTGGAATGCGGTGGACCGTCACGTTCTGGCTGGCCGAGGCAATCAGCTTGCGATCATCCATGACAGCCCGGTCACCCATCTGCGCAAGGGCATCACCTACAAGGAACTGCAAACCCGCGTGGCCAGCCTTGCCGGTGCGCTGCGCGCCAAGGGGGTGCAGAAGGGCGACCGCGTCATCATCTATATGCCGATGATCCCCGAGGCCTTGGAGGCCATGCTGGCCTGTGCCCGGTTGGGGGCCATTCACTCGGTGGTCTTTGGCGGGTTTGCCGCCAATGAGCTGGCGGTGCGGATTGACGATTGCAAACCCAAGGCCATCATCGCCGCCTCTTGCGGGATCGAACCCAACCGGATCGTGCATTACAAGCCCCTGCTGGATGGGGCGATTGATCTGGCCAGCCACAAGCCTGATTTCTGTGTGATCTTCCAACGCGAGCAAGAGGTCGCCAAGTTGGTCGAGGGCCGCGACGTTGCGTGGCATACCTTCCAATATGGTGTGGAGCCCGCCGATTGCGTCCCGGTGGAGGGCGACCATCCGGCCTATATCCTCTATACTTCGGGCACCACTGGCGCGCCCAAGGGCGTGGTGCGCCCCACCGCAGGCCATCTGGTCGCGCTGAACTGGTCGATGCGCGCCATCTATAATGTCGGCGTGGGCGATGTGTTCTGGGCGGCCTCGGATGTGGGCTGGGTGGTGGGCCACAGCTATATCACCTATGGGCCGCTGATTGCGGGCTGCACCACGGTGGTCTTTGAGGGCAAGCCGGTCGGCACCCCCGATGCGGGCACCTTCTGGCGCGTGATCGCCGAGAACAAGGTGAAAAGCTTCTTCACCGCCCCTACGGCGCTGCGCGCCATCCGCCGCGATGACCCGGAGGGCGAATTCATCCCGGAATACAACCTGAAACATCTTCAGGCCCTGTTCCTTGCCGGAGAACGCGCAGATCCCGACACGATCCAATGGGCGCAGAAACACCTGAAAGTGCCGGTGATCGACCATTGGTGGCAGACCGAAACCGGTTGGGCCATTGCCGCCAACCCCTTGGGAATCGAGGAATTGCCGGTGAAGTTGGGCAGCCCTTCGGTGCCGATGCCGGGCTATGATGTGCAGGTGCTGGACGAAGGCGGTCATCCGGTCTCGGCTGGCACCTTGGGGGCCATTGCGGTGAAACTGCCGCTGCCCCCTGGCACATTGCCGACGCTTTGGAACGCCGAAGAACGCTTCAAGAAATCCTACCTGACCCAGTTCCCCGGCTTCTACGAGACCGGAGACGCGGGCTATATCGACGCCGATGGCTATCTCTACATCATGGCGCGCACCGATGACGTGATCAACGTGGCAGGCCATCGCCTGTCCACCGGCGCGATGGAGGAGGTGCTGGCCTCGCATCCAGATGTGGCCGAATGTGCGGTGATCGGTGTCGCCGACCAGCTCAAGGGCCAATCCCCGCTTGGCTTCCTGTGCCTCAAACGTGGCAGCGCCAAGACCCATGACGAGGTGGTGAAAGACTGTGTGAAGCTGATGCGCGACAAGATCGGCCCGGTCGCCGATTTCAAGCGCGCGCTGGTGGTGGACCGCCTGCCAAAAACCCGCTCGGGCAAGATCCTGCGCGCGACCATGGTGAAAATCGCAGATGGCGAGGCCTTCAAGATGCCCGCGACCATCGACGATCCGGCCATCCTTGACGAGATCAAGGGGGCGCTGCAAACCATTGGTCTGGCAAAGGCCTGACCCTGATCCGGCGCCCTCGAAAGGGGGCGCCGCTTATCCCTGATCTTCCGCCCCGGCGACATGCACCGCCGTGCCTGCCTCGGCGCAAAGCTGCATCAGCGGCTCGGGCAAAGGCTGATCGGTGAATACCGCATCCAGATCGGCCAGATTGCACAACCGCACAGGAGCACTGCGCATCAGCTTGGCACTGTCAGCGACCAGCCAGACCTTGCGCGCCTGCCGAATGATCGCTTTCGACACCCGCACCTCGTTC
>CALKAA010000108.1 GCA_937983495.1 uncultured Gemmobacter sp.
GCGGCGGCATGACCAG
Source organism: uncultured Gemmobacter sp. (assembly GCA_937983495.1). Lineage (GTDB taxonomy): Bacteria > Pseudomonadota > Alphaproteobacteria > Rhodobacterales > Rhodobacteraceae > Gemmobacter. Next base: position 17 of record CALKAA010000108.1, read on the forward strand.
CCATGCGGCGGTGATCGGGCGCGGGCTTGGCCTGCCCTGTATCGTGGGCGCATCGGATATGCGCTTGGATTCCAAGGATAAAAAGCTGGTGGCGCGGGATGGCCGCATCTTCCGCGAGGGTGATCTGATCACCATTGACGGCACCACGGGCGAGGCTTTGGTGGGCGCGGCCGAGATGCTGCCGCCCGCGCAGGACGAGGCGTTCCGGCAATTGCTGCATTGGGCCGATGAGCTGCGCGACATCGGCATTCGTGCCAATGCCGACACGCCAACTGACGCCCAGACCGCGCGGGATTTCCGCGCCGAGGGCATTGGCCTGTGCCGCACCGAGCATATGTTCTTTGACGAGGACCGCCTGGTCGTCATGCGCGAGATGATCTTTGCCGACAGCCCGCAGGATCGGGCGGCGGCACTGGCGCGGCTGCTGCCGATGCAGCGCGCCGATTTCGGGCAGTTGTTTGCGATCATGCAGGGGCTGCCGGTCTGCATCCGGCTGTTCGACCCGCCCTTGCATGAATTCCTGCCGCATTCGCGCGAGGGCTTGCGCGAGTTGGCCGAGGCGCTGGATCGCCCGCTGTCAGAGGTGACGCGGCGGGCCGAGGCGCTGGCCGAGTTCAACCCGATGCTGGGCATGCGCGGCGTGCGGCTGGGGGTGGTGCTGCCGGAGATTTACGACATGCAGGCCCGCGCCATCTTTGAGGCGACGGTGGAGACGGTGCGCGCCGGAACTCCGGTGGTGCCGGAAATCATGATCCCGCTGGTTTCGGCCAAGCGCGAGGTGGAGCTGGTGAAGACCCGTATTGATCAGGTGGCGGCCGCGGTGCGCACCAAGACCGGGGTGGATTTCGACTATCGGCTGGGGGTGATGGTGGAAACCCCGCGCGCGGCGCTGCGCGCGGGCGAGATTGCGCAGCATGCGGCCTTCCTGTCCTTCGGCACCAATGACCTGACGCAGATGACCTATGGCTTGTCGCGCGACGATGCCGGGCGGTTCATGAACACCTATGTGCAGGAGGGCGTCTTCCCCGAAGACCCGTTCCATATCCTCGATGTGGATGGGGTGGGGGAGCTGTTGCTGATCGGGGCCGAGCGGGGCCGGCGCACGCGGGCTGACCTCACGCTTTCGATCTGCGGCGAGCATGGCGGCAACCCCGAATCAATCGCCTTTTGCCGCAAGGCGGGCTTCGATTATGTGAGTTGTTCGCCCTATCGCGTGCCGCAGGCGCGGCTGGCGGCGGCGCATCTGGCGCTGACCGATCCGCGGGACTGAAGGCGCGCGAGAGACAGGGTTAAGGCGCGAAAATAGCAGGAGAAACCCTGTTTTTCCTCTTGCTTTTTCTGGCAAGGCTCAAAACGCATTCTGGCGGAATTCCGCCTGATGCGCTGTGGCTTTTCCGCCACAAGGCTGGACAGGTGCCGCGAAATCAGGCTAAGCGCCGCCCCTGTTGCAGTTCGGCATGGCGTTTTCGCCGCCGGATTGCGGCGTGAAACAGGACCGGGAACACGAGCCCATGCGCTTTGCCAAAGTTTGGATGACGGCCCTTGCGGGGGCTTGCATCCTGAATGGCGCGGCCTTCGCCGATGTGACGGTGAGCCAGTCGAACGACCCCAATGCTGGCCTGAATGGCCGCATGACCTCGCTGCTGGGGGTCGAGAAATCCGCCCTGGGGCAGGTAGCCCCCGAGAAGATCGCGGCGATTGCCGATGGTGTGGCCGTGCCGCGCGCGGCGGTGAAGCCCGCGAAAAGCAAATCCGCGAAGGCCCGGCCGGGGCAGGTGAAACTGCCGGGCGTGCTGGGCAGTGACCCGGCGCAGATCGACGCGCTGCCGCAGGCCAGCGGCGATGCGCAATGGCAATGTCTGGCCACGGCGCTCTATCACGAGGCGCGGGGCGAGTCGGTCAAGGGCCAGATCGCCGTGGCCGAGGTGATCCTGAACCGGGTGGACAGCCCGGCCTATCCGCGCAGCGTCTGCGGTGTGGTGCAGCAGGGCGGCAAGGGCGGCTGCCAGTTTTCCTATACCTGCGATGGCCGGTCGGATCGGATCAATGATCGCGCGGCCTGGGCGCGGGCCGGCAAGATCGCGCGCAGCATGCTGGATGGTGCGCCGCGCGTGCTGACCGCCGGGGCCACGCATTTCCACACGGTCAATGTCCGTCCCGGCTGGGCGCGGCGCTTTGACCGCACGGCGAGCATTGGTGCGCATCTGTTTTATCGGCAATAATGTCGCGCAGAGCCGCTTGCTTGCCGCCCAAGGGCAGGGCATGAGGGCGCGGCGCGGCTAGGGTCGCGCCAGTTGACGCCTTCGGAGGGCATGATGACCAGCGATATCCGCCTTGCCTTTGCCCACCCGGAGGAGCGCAGCCAGGCTTCGGCCAGCGCCGATCCGCGCGACCGGATCAGCTTGCGCGATCATGTGGTGGAGGCCGATATTGGCGCTTTCCAGCAGGAGCGCGGGCTGAAACAGCGGCTGCGCTTCAATGTGGTGGTCGAGGTGCGCCCGGCGCCCGCGCCGCTGGAGGATGACGTGGATCGCATCCTGTCTTATGACCGCATCACCGAATCCATCGCGGCCGAATTGGCGGCGGAGCGGCTGAACCTGCTGGAGACCCTCGCCGCCCGTGTGGCGGAGCGGGTGCTGGAAGAACCGCAGGCGATGCGGGTTTTCGTGCGGGTGGAAAAGCTGGATCGCGGCCCCGGTGCTTTGGGGGTGGAGATCGTGCGGAGCCGCGCCGAGGCACCCTTGCGCGCGGTCGATGCCTCGGGTGCCATGCAGGCTTTGCATCCGCTCGTGGTCTTTCTCGACAATGCGGCGATTGCCGCGCCGGATCTGGGCGCGCGGCTGGATGCCTGGCAGGCGCGCGGCCTGCCGCTGATCCTCGCTGTGGGCCTGCCCGATCTGCCGCGCCCGCAAACCGGCCACAAGCCGACGCAGCGCCGGATCGACCTGCTGGCCATCGAGCAGAACGCCTGGACGCTGGCCGCGCGGGATGATCGCTGCGTGGTGGTGGCGACGCGCACCGAGATCGACTGGGCGATGAAGAACGGCAAGACGATTGTCTGGGCTCCGTCGAAACTGGTGCTGGATGCGGTGGATGGCCCGCATTCGCGCGAGCCGGTGGCGCTGGCCTTGTGGCTGGCCGAGCTGACGGCGGCGGAGGGGTTCATCGTTCACGGCGATGTAACAGTTCCGGCGGGAAGCCGCGTGAGCGTGGAGCGGGCCTGAGGCCCGCCCTTGTGCCGCGCGCCGCATCGGCCTAATGCCTGTGCATGATCTATTATCGCCCCATTCCCTGCCATGATGCCGCGCGGCCCGCGGGGGCCTTGCCCTTGGCGGGTGGCTGGCTGTGGTTTGATCGGGTGGAGGTGCTGCGCCGGGATGCGCCGCCTGCGCTGATCGCCGCTGCCGATCTGCCGCCCGATATGGCCGAGCGCCTGTCTGCCCCGCGCGCGCCCTTTGCGGGCCTTGCCATGGATCGCCCGCGCCTGATGGGCATTCTGAACGTGACGCCCGACAGTTTCAGCGATGGCGGCCAGTTCCTCGCCCCCGAAGCCGCGTTGCGGCAGGGCCGCGAAATGGCAGGGGCCGGGGCCGAAATTATCGACGTGGGCGGCGAAAGCACCCGGCCCGGTGCCGCTCTGGTGCCCGAGGGTGAAGAAATCGCCCGCACCGCGCCAGTGATCGCCGCCTTGCGGGCCGGGGGCATCGAGACCGCCATTTCCATCGACACTCGCAAGGCAGGCGTGGCCCGCGCCGCACTGGCGGCGGGGGCAAGTTTCGTCAATGACGTGTCGGCCTTCACCTTTGATGCGGGTTTGAAGCCGCTGGTGGCAGGGGCTGGGGCACCGATCTGCCTGATGCATGCCCAAGGCACGCCGCAAACCATGCAAGCCGATCCGCGCTATGAGGATGTGCTGCTGGATGTCTATGATTTTCTGGCCGAAAAGGTGGCCGAGGCCGAGGCGGCGGGTATCCCGCGCGCGGCGATCATGGTCGATCCCGGCATCGGCTTTGGCAAGACGCTGGAGCATAACCTCGCGCTGATCCGGGGCCTGTCGCTGTTCCATGGCCTTGGCTGCCCGATCCTGCTGGGGGTCAGCCGCAAGAAATTCATCGGCACCATTAGATCGGAAGAGCACACGTC
>CALKAA010000109.1 GCA_937983495.1 uncultured Gemmobacter sp.
GGGCCACGGCGGCGGGCGTCAGCACCGGGGGCGGCAGAACCTCGATCTTCGGCACCACGATGGGGGCGGGCGTTTCGGCCGGCTTCTTCTTTTTCGGCGCCGGCGGCGGGATGTTCAGGCCCTTCGGCATCTCGCCCGAGGCGGTCAGCACGATCACCTTGGCACCATCCGGCACCCGCTCATACAGGTCCATCACGTCCTGGTTGATCATGCGGAAACAGCCCGAGGAGGCATTGCGCCCGATCGAGTTCCATTCCGGCGTGCCATGGATGCGGAAGCCATAATCGACGCCATTGGTCGTCAGATAGAGTGCGCGCGCGCCGAGTGGATTGGTCGGACCGCCGGGTTGGCCATCCTTCCACTTTTCAAGTTCGGGTTTGCGGGCGATCATTTCCTTGGGCGGAGTCCAGGTCGGCCAGTGGCGGCGATTGGTGATCAGCGCCTCGCCTGCCCATTGGAAGCCATCCTTGCCCACGGCAATGCCATAGCGCATGGCCTTGCCCGGCGCGGTGACCAGGTGCAGGGTCTTCTGGGTCGGGTCGATGATGATCGTGCCGACCGGATCGGTGGAGGCATAGGCCACCTCCTGCCGTTTCAGTTGCGGCGGGATTTTCTCTTCCGGCACGGCGGGCACGGTGAAGCTGCCGTCCTGACGGGCGGCATAGGCATTCACGAAATCCTCGGGCACGGGTTGCTTCACAGCGGGCGCGGCAGGCGCAGCAGGTTTCGCCGGGGTCGCGGTGGCGTTGGGGTCGGTCGGCACGCAGGCAGACAGCGTGCCAACCAGCACGCTGCCCAGCATGAGGGCCATCACATTGCGCAGCATTTCAAACGTCTCCTGGCGAATCCTGAGCGGTCCGCATCAATCTGCGTTCCCATATACTGATTCCCGGGATAGCCGAGAGGGCGCTTGCGGTCCATCACGCAAAAATCAAAGAATTGTGCGCAACTGCCACAATTCGGGAAACAACTGCACCTCCAGCATGCGTTTGAGGTAATGGATTCCTGACGTGCCACCGGTGCCACGTTTGAAGCCGATCACCCGTTCGACTGTGGTGGCATGGTTGAAGCGCCAGCGGCGGAAGTAATCCTCGAAATCCACCAGTTTCTCGGCCAGCTCATAGGCCTCCCAATGGGTGTGCGGATCACGGTAGACTTCGGCCCAGACAGCCTGCACGCCCTCATGCGCGGCCCAAGGGGTGCGCAGATCGCGGGTCAGCACATCGGCGGGCACCGCCAAGCCCCGGCGGGCCAGCAAGCGCAGTGCCTCGTCATAAAGCGAAGGGCGGGTGAGTTCGGCCTCCAGCAGGGCCAGCAGATCGGGGCGATGCGCATGGGGGGCCAGAAGCGCAAGGTTGCGGTTTCCAACGGCAAATTCGATCAGCCGATATTGCCAGGATTGAAAGCCCGAGCTTTGGCCCAGCCCATCGCGGAAGGTGGTGTAATCCGAGGGGGTCATGGTGCGCAGCACATCCCAGGCGCTGTTGAGCTGTTCAAAGATGCGCGAAATCCGCGCCAGCATCTTGAAGGCCTCGCGCGGGCGGTCGGCGGCAAGGGCCTTACGAGCGGCGTCCATCTCATGCAAGGCAAGGCGCATCCACAATTCAGAGGTCTGATGCTGGATGATGAACAGCATTTCGTCATGCGCACCGGTCAGTGGGGCTTGCGCACCCAGAATGCGGTCGATTTGCAGATAGTCGCCATAGGACATGCGCCCGTCGAAGGACATTTGCGCCCCATCGGTGGCGGGGTTGTAGGGGGTGGTCATTGTTTCTCTCCGGTTGACAGTTGGGGCGGCGGATCAGACCGCAACCTGCCGGTTCAACACGGAAAGATTGCCAATGCGGCGCCACAGGCAAGCCCAGCCCGAGGGACGACAGAGGGGCGGACAGGATCTTTCAACGAAAGATCCTGTGACGATTTTTCTGCGAAAAATCGGGCGCCCGCTTGTCATCAGGTCACGCGAGCGCGGGTTTTGTATTCGGGGCGGTCCCAGAGATTGCCCGCCATCACCTCGGCGATGATCGCCACGGCGGCATCGACATCGGCCGCATTGATGAACAGCGGAGTGAAGCCAAAGCGCAGGATGTCAGGCGCGCGGAAGTCCCCGATCACGCCCCGAGCAATCAGCGCCTGCATGATCGCATAGCCCTCGGGGTGGCGGAAACTGACCTGAGAGCCACGGGTGGCATGGTCGCGCGGGGTGGCGAGGGTCAGGGTGGGGCAGGTGGCCTCCACCCCTGCGATGAAGCGATCTGTCAGCGCCAGCGAGGCGACACGGATGTCCGACATCTCGACCTGATCCCAGATGTCGAGTGAGGCCTCCAGCGCGGCCAATTGGATCACCGGCGGGGTGCCCACCCGCATGCGCTCCACGCCCGCGCCGGGGCGGTAATCGAGATTGAAAGCGAAGGGGGCCTCATGCCCCAGCCAGCCCGAGAGAGCCGGGCGCGCGACCTCGGCATGGCGGGGGGCGACATAGATGAAGGCCGGGCCGC
>CALKAA010000110.1 GCA_937983495.1 uncultured Gemmobacter sp.
CGGCCAGCGGCTATGCTCTGCATTGCCCAGAGGATGACCCGGCGTTTTTCGCCATCTGGTATATGGGGGCCATGGCCCTGAGTGGGTTGTCTGGCCTGATACTGGGGCGTTTCCGGCTGGCCTGGTAGGGCTCAGGCTGCGACCGACAACGCCTTGATCACCGCCCAGACGGACCGACCCGGAGCCAGTTCCAGCGTGGTGACCGAGCGTGACGTCACTCGCGCCATCAGCGCGGCCCCTGCGCACTCCATCAGCACCGTGCCCCCCGGCCCCGTTGCATCGGGCAAGATCCGTGTCACGGTGGCGGGCAGGATGTTCAGGGCCGAAAGGCCTTCGGGACGTGCCACCGCCAGGGTCACATCCGCCGCCCGCACCCGCAACCGCAGCACAGCCCCCGTTGGCGCAGGGTTGGGAAGCCAGAGTGGCCCAGCCCCAGACTGCACCCGCGTCAGCCCATCAGCATCGCGCCCCGCTACCACAACATGCAGGAGTGCCCCTGCCTCTCGCACCCCAAATACAGGCACCAGCGCCGGATCGGCCAACAGATCGGCCAGAGGTCCGGCCCGCCGCACGCGCCCGCCCTCCATCAGCACCAGTGTCGCAGCAAGGCGGATCACCTCGTCCAGCGTATGACTGACCAGCAGCATGGGCAGGCCGGTTTCGTCGCGCAGCGCCTCCAGATAGGTCATGATCTCGGCCCGGCGCGGGGCGTCCAGCGCCGCCATCGGCTCGTCCAGGGCCAAAAGCCGCGCTCCCGAAAGGATCGCGCGCCCGATCGCCACCCGCTGTGCCTCGCCGCCAGACAGCCCCGCTATCCCGCGCGCCATCAGCGGGCCGAGGCCCAGCAGATCAACCAGCAGGGCCTCATCGGGCACGCTGCCCGGCGCGGCGAAACGGACCCCATAGCGCAAGTTTTGCGCCACGCTCAGATGCGGGAAAAGTCTTGGTTCCTGAAAGACATAGCCGATGCGGCGCCGGGCGGGCGGCAGGTTCACATGCGCCGCCTTGTCAAACAGCAGAGCGCCCGCCTCGATCCGCCCCTGATCGGGTGTCAAAAGCCCCGCAACCGCCCGCAAGACGCTGGTTTTGCCGGCCCCCGAAGGGCCGAACAGCGCGGTGATCCCGCCCGGTGCCTCGAACGCCACATCCAGATCTGGTGCGCTGTGGCGCAAGCTCACCCGCAACATCACAGCCCCCTGACCCGGCGCGCCACCCGGCGGGCCAGCCACTCCGACAGGCCAAGCGCCGCCATCGCCACCGCAACCGACAACAGCACCAGCCGCAGCGCCGTGGCATCGCCGCCGGGCACTTGCAGAAAGGTGTAAATCGCTGTCGGCAGGGTTTGCGTCTCGCCCGGAATATTCGCGACAAAGGTGATGGTCGCCCCGAACTCTCCCATCGCCTTGGCGAAGGTCAGCACCGCCCCCGCCAGCACGCCGGGCAGGATCAGCGGCAGGGTCACGGTGACAAACACCGCCAGACGGCTGGCCCCCAGTGTCGCCGCCGCCTCCTCCAATTTAGGGTCAACCGCTTCAAAACTCAGGCGAATGGCTCTCACCAGCAACGGAAAGGCCATCACCGCCGCCGCCAGCACCGCCCCCGTCCAGCGAAAGGCCAGCGTGATGCCCAGCACCTCATGCAGCCACCCGCCAATCACCCCGCGCCGCCCGAAAGCAAGCAGCAGCAGATAACCCGTGACCACCGGCGGCAGGATCAGCGGCAGATGCACAAGCCCATTCAGCAGCCCATGGCCCGGAAAGCGCCTGCGCGCCAAGACCCAGGCCACCGCCAGCCCGAACGGCAGGCTCAGCACCGTCGCCCAAAACGCAACCTTGAGCGAAAGCACCAGCGCCACCAGCGCCTCGGGGGGCAGCAGATCCGTCATGGGCGTGTAAAGCCCTGCGTGGCGAAGATGGCCCTGGCCGCCTCGTCCGAGAGCGCCGCCAGAAACGCCTTGTCCGCCACATCGGCCGCATGGGTCAGCAGCGCAGCCGGATAGGTGATTTTCGGGTGACTGTCTGCCGGAAAGGTGCCGACCACTTTCACCCCCGGCTCTGCCACCGCATCCGAGGCGTAAACGATGCCATAGGGGGCCTCGCCCACGGCCACCAGACGCAGCGCGGCCCGCACGTCCTCGGATTGCGCCACCTGCGGCGCGGCGGCCTCCCAAAGCCCAAGGCTTTCCAGCGCCGCTTTGCCATATTGTCCGGCTGGCACCGCGTCCACCGTGGCCATCGACAATTTGCCACCCGCCAGCAGGCCAGTCAGATCAAGCCCCGGTGCCAGCGTCACCGGCGCGGCCTCTGGCGCACCGATCAGAACCAATTGATTTCCCAGCAAATCACCCCGGCTGCCCGGCACCACTTCGCCGCCCGCCTCCACCGCATCCATCCATTTCGGGGCGGCAGAAATGAAGATGTCAGCAGGGGCTCCCTGCAAGATCTGTGCCGCCAGCTTGTTCGATCCGCCATAGGACAGCGTGACCTGATGCCCGGTCTCAGCCTGCCAATCCGCCGCGATCTGATCCAGCGCGGTTTTCAGCGAGGCGGCGGCAAAGACCACGACCTCCTCGGCCTGCGCCATCATGGGAGAGGTGGCAAGCACCAAGGACAAGACTAGTTTGTGCGACATTCCATGCCTCCAAGCGATATGCTTCCCCGAACATATCACTTGGACGGCTCCCCGAAGGCAAGCGCTATATTCCATCAGACATATCGCTTAGCATTGCCCGCAACTCGGCCAGTTCTGCCGCGCCGGTTTCCGCCAACCTTGCCTCCAAGGCCCGGAACAGCGCAACCGCCCGTGCGCCCTCATCTGTCAGTTGCGCGCCACCGCCCCCCGCCCCGCCGCGCGCAGGCAGCACCAAGGGCTTGGCGAACATGGCGTTCATCTCCTCCACCAGGCTCCAGGCGCGCTTGTAACTCACGCCCATCTCACGGCCCGCCGCAGAGATCGAGCCAAGCGCCCCAATCCGCTCCAACAACTCCACCTTGCCAGGGCCGAATTTGCGCCCCCCCATCCAAAGCCGCAGAAAGATACGAAACTCTTCGGCCATGCCTGCCTCCTGTTTTCGCCACCCTGCCGCGCCAGACGCCAAAGGCCAAGGCTTTCCGCTTGCGCCGCCCCCGCTTTGCCCTATGTTCACAGGCACCTCGGGGTGCCCTTTGGGCTGAGACGCATGAGCGGACCCGTTGAACCTGAACCGGTTAGGACCGGCGGAGGGAAGGTGCAAGGGCCGATGGCCCGCTCCGTCTCCGCCCGTTCGTGGAATGGAGCGATGAAAATGAAAAGGCTTTGTTTTGCTGCGGGTTTTCTGGCTGTTGCCCCGATGGCGGCGGCCGAAACACCCGTGCTTGACGTGCTGACCTATGACAGTTTTGTCTCGGAATGGGGCCCCGGCCCGGCCATCGAAAAGGCCTTCGAGGCCGAATGTGGTTGCGATCTGCGCTTCACGCCTGCTGGCGATGGTGCGGCCCTGCTGGCGCGGTTGCAGCTGGAAGGCGCGCGCAGCGAGGCTGATGTGGTGCTGGGGCTGGATACCAACCTGACCGCCGCCGCCCGCGCAACCGGGTTGTTTGCGCCCCATGGCCAGACGCCTGCGCTCAGCCTGCCGGTGGCTTTCGCGGATGCCGAATTCCTGCCTTATGACTGGGGCTGGTTCGCCTTCGTGCATGACAAGACGCTGGAGGCGCCCACGGATTTCAAGGCCTTGGCCGCATCTGACTTGAAGATCGTCATTCAAGACCCGCGCTCCTCCACCCCCGGCCTTGGCCTGCTGATGTGGGTGAAAGCCGCTTATGGCGATGAGGCGTCAACCCTTTGGAAGGATCTGGCCGATAACATCGTGACAGTCCCCCCCGGCTGGTCAGAGGCCTATGGCCTGTTTCTGGAGGGCGAGGCCGATCTGGTGCTGAGCTATACCACCTCGCCCGCCTATCACCTGATCGCCGAACAGGATGACAGCAAGACCGCCGCCGTGTTCACCGAAGGCAACTATCTGCAAGTGGAGGTGATGGGAAAACTGCAAGCCACGGACCAGCCCGCCCTGGCCGATCAATTCCTGGCTTTCATGCTGTCGGATGCGGCGCAAAGCGTGCTGCCGGTGACAAACTGGATGTATCCGGCTGTCACCCCCGCCGCCGGGCTGCCGAAAGGGTTTGAGACCCTCGCCCAGCCGTCGAAATCGCTGCTGTTGTCGGCGGAGGAGGCCGAAACCCTGCGCGCCCCGGCGCTGGACGAATGGCGCGCCGCGCTGGCGCGCTGATTGCGGCTGGCG
>CALKAA010000111.1 GCA_937983495.1 uncultured Gemmobacter sp.
GGGGAGCCGTTCTTTCGCGCAAGGGAGACCGAGGTGCTGGGGCGCCTGGTGACGGGGGCACCTTGTGTGCTTTCGACGGGCGGCGGTGCTTTTCTCGCCGAGGGCAATCGCCGTGTGATTGCCGGGGCCGGGGTCTCGGTCTGGTTACGCGCCGATCTGGATCTGCTGTGGCAGCGCGTGCGCCACAAGACGACGCGGCCCTTGCTGCGCACCGAGAACCCGCGTGAAACGCTGCGGCAACTCTATGAGGCGCGGGTGCCGCTTTACGGGCTGGCCGATCTGACGGTGGATGCCGCGCCCGAACTTTCGGTCGAGGATATGGCGCTGCGGGTGATCGAGGCGTTGCGCGGCCGCGATGACGTGTTGGAAAGGATCTGAGGCATGGCTGTGGATGTGGTCGAGGTTGCGCTTGGGGCGCGTGCCTATGAGGTGCGGATCGGGCAGGGCCTTTTGGCGCAAGCTGGCCTTGAGATCGCGCCGCTGCTGCGCCGCAAGCGCGTGGCGATCGTGACCGACGAGACTGTGGCCCCGCTGCATCTGGCGGCGCTGGAGGCCGCCTGTGCCGACGCCGGGATCGCGACATCCGCGCTGCGCCTGCCGGCGGGAGAGGCCACCAAAAGCTGGCCGCACTTCGCCACCTGTGTCGAATGGCTGCTGGAGCAGAAGGTCGAGCGGCGCGATGTGGTGGTGGCGCTTGGTGGCGGGGTGATCGGCGATCTGGTGGGCTTTGCGGCGGCGGTGCTGCGGCGGGGCGTGCGTTTCGTGCAGATCCCGACCACGCTGCTGGCGCAGGTGGACAGTTCGGTGGGCGGCAAGACCGGCATCAACACCGCGCAGGGCAAGAACCTTGTGGGGGCCTTCCATCAACCGAGCCTCGTTCTGGCCGATATTGGCGTGCTGGAAAGCCTGCCCCCGCGCGATTTCCTTTCCGGCTATGGCGAGGTGGTGAAATACGGCCTTCTGGGCGACGCTGCTTTCTTTGACTGGCTGGAAGGCAACGCCGTCGATCTGGCGCGCGATCCCGCGAAGCGCCAGCGCGCCGTGCTGCGCTCGGTGCAGATGAAGGCCGAGATCGTGGCGCGGGATGAAACCGAGGAGGGCGACCGCGCGCTGTTGAACCTTGGGCACACTTTCTGCCATGCCCTTGAAAAGGCAACTGGATATGGCGACCGCCTGCTGCATGGCGAGGGCGTGGCCATCGGCTGCGCATTGGCCTTTGAGCTGTCCTCGCGCATGGGTCTGTGCAGTCAGGAAGACCCCAGCCGGGTGCGGGCGCATCTGAAGGCCATGGGTATGAAGCTGGACCTGGCCGATATCCCGGGCGATCTGCCGGGGGCGGAGGCGCTGCTGGCGCTGATGGGGCAAGACAAGAAGGTGATCGACGGCAAGCTGCGCTTCATTCTGGCGCGCGGCATCGGGCAGGCCTTCGTGGCCGAGGACGTGCCGGGGGATCTGGTCTTGCGCCTGTTGCAGGATGCGCTTGACGCAAAACTTTAAAGTCCGCTCGTAAGGCTTTGAAATGACCAGTAACCTACCCTTGATCGGCATGATGCGCGGGCAGGGGCGGCCCGGTGCCAATGCCTTGGCATTGACACATGCGGCTGCGATGCTGGGGGCCGATCTGCTGTGGTTCACCCCCGCCGATGTCGATCTGGACGGCCAGCGTATTCTTGGTTGGCGATGGACGCCCGAGGCAGCTTGGCAGCGGCAGGACAGCCGCTTTCCCGATGTGATCGACAATGATGGCAAGGTGCGTGATGGCGGCCCGGTCTGGAAAGCGCTGACGGCACATGCCCCCGCCACGACGCGACGACTGGCCGACAAGGACGACATCGCCCGGCGCATGGCGGCGGGCGGTTTTCATCCCGATCTGCAATTGCCCACCGAACCAGCCAGCGATCCGGCGGCGGTGCTGCGCTTTCTGCAGGAACAGGGCGAGGTTGTGCTGAAACCGCTGCTCAGCTCTGGCGGGCGCGGCTTGATCCATCTGGCGCAAGGTGGGCGGATCGAGGAGGGTGGGAAGCAGGAAATCATTTCAGAACAACATCTTGTTGCGCGTCTTTCACAGATCCTCGCCAGTCGCCCCCATGTGATGCAGCGCTATATCGTCTCGCGCAGCCCCACTGGCTTGCCCTTCGACATCCGCCTGCATGTGCGGCGCAATGGCCGGGGCGACTGGGTTGTGGTGAAAATTTATGTCCGTATCGGATCAGGGCGCGGCATTGCCTCCAATATCGGGCAGGGTGGCTCCATCGCGGCCCCCGAGGCCTTTCTGACGCTGCGCCATGGCACGGAGGCTCCGGCAATCATGGCGCGGCTCAAAGACCTGGCCCGCCGACTGCCCGCTGATTTTCAGGCGCTGTTTCCGGGGCGCGAGATCGACGCGCTTGGCTTTGATCTTGGCCTTGACCCGGAGGGGAGACCTTGGCTGTTTGAGGTCAATACCTTTCCAGGTGCGAAATATTTTGAAATCGAGGATGCCGTGCCGCGCGCCGCCTATGCGCTGCATCTGCTGGCCAAGGCGCGGCAGAAGGCTTGACTTTCCGCCCCGGCCCGGCATGTTCAAGGCACCGGATCCGGCGCGTCTCCGTTGCTCAAATGACGACCGCTTCATGAACAGGAGCGTTCTCTATGGCTTTGGAAGATGCCAAGAACGATGTCGATACCGCTTTCACCCGCAAGGGCCTGCGTGGCTATGCCTTTGAAAACGCGTTCGGGGGGGCGACCAGCTTTCTGCGCCGCACCTATACCAAGGATCTGGCGGGCGTCGATCTGGCGGTGACGGGCGTGCCCTTCGATCAGGCAGTGACCCACCGCACCGGCACCCGCTTTGGCCCGCGCGCGATCCGCGAGGCCAGCACGCTGCAACCCTATGACCCGCCGCAGGGCTGGGGCACCGACCCGCTGCAAGATCTCAATGTCATCGACTATGGCGATCTGGCTTTTGATTACGCCAAGACCGCCGATTTCCCCGACCGCCTGACAGCCCATATTCGCACCATTCTGGCGGCCGGGGCGGGCAGCGTGACCTTGGGCGGCGATCACTACATCACCTATCCCATCCTCAAGGCCTATGCTGAAAAGTTCGGGCCGATGAGCGTCATTCATTTCGACGCCCATTCCGACTTGTGGGAAGATGACGACCTGACCCGCATCGACCATGGCACGATGATGTACAAGGCGGTGAAAACCGGGCTGGTGGACCCGAAACGCTCGGTCCAGATCGGCATCCGCACCTTCTGCGAGGACTACCTTGGCATGAATGTGCTGGAGGCGCGGACCTGCCACGAGATTGGCGTGGCGGCGATTGTCGACAAGGTGAAGGGGATTGTGGGGGACAACCCGGTTTACCTGACCTTTGATATCGACGCGCTGGACCCGGCCTATGCCCCCGGCACCGGCACGCCGGTCTGGGGGGGCTTGCACAGTTGGCAGGCGGCGGCGATCCTGCGCGACCTGGCGGGGATCAATATCGTCGGCGGCGATGTGGTCGAGGTGTCGCCCCCCTATGACACGACCGGTGCCACGGCGATTGCCGGTGCGCATGTCGCCTATGAGCTGATCTGCCTCTATCATTGGGCGAAAATCCGGCGATGAAGTGGATTGCGCTGGTTACTTTTGGTCTGCCATTGCTGGCTGCGCTGTGTTTTTCGGCCTTTGTGCGGCTCGCACCGGTGGACCCGGCGCGCTGGCATGTGACGCTGGCGGATCACCCCGCCAGCATCAAACCCAATGATGCCACCGCCTATGCCACAGGCGGTGACCTGACGGCCCCGATCTATCCCGACCCGCCCGCGATTGTGCTGGCGCGGCTGGAAGCCTTGGCCGTGGCTGAACCGCGCACCCGTCTGATTGCGGGGAGTGCGGATGAGGGACGAGTGACGTTCATGCAGCGCTCGGCCCTGTGGGGCTTTCCCGATTTCATCACCGCTGAAACGACAGTAACCGCAGAGGGCACGCGGCTGGCCTTGTGGTCGCGGTCCCGCTTCGGATACAGCGATCTTGGGATCAACCGCAAACGGCTGGAACGCTGGATCGCTGCTTTGCGCGGCTGAGGCGGCGCAGCGTGGGGGCTTTCTGGCCCCTTCTTCTTTGACCC
>CALKAA010000112.1 GCA_937983495.1 uncultured Gemmobacter sp.
GTGATCGCTAGCCCAGCGTTTTGGAGCAGGGCAAGTCGAGTCGGCGATGCAGACGCTAAAAGTAGGGTTCTGGACATGGGGGCGTACCTGTGGAAAATCCCGCTTTGTTCCAACGATGGGCTTGCGGGAAAATGCTTGTGCCAAAGCAAGGGGCGGAGGTTAGCCCCAGTTGTCAAGAGAAGTGCAGATATTGTCCACTTGTGAACGAAGCTTCTCGCCGCTTGGGGAAAACGAACCTGTCCACAGACAGCGAAAAACTGTTCAACATAGGATAGATCTGATCAAAATGACAATGAAACAAGGCAAAACTGGATTTTTCGGCTCATCACAATGCAGACTTATCCCCTGATGATAGCCTGTGAACAAGATACCGGATAATCTTGCATTTCCAGTTATGCACCTGACTAACTACATCATTTCTTTCTTTTATCTTTTCTTTAAGAAGAGATGGAAAAGAACAGGGAGGACACGATGGGTGATTTTCTGGCAGAGAGCTATGCTTGGGTTAAGTTCCTCCATGTCATCTCGGTGATCAGTTGGATGGCTGGCTTGTTCTACCTTCCGCGATTGTTCGTGTATCATGCTGAAGCTGTTGCCCAAGGTGACAAGACCGATGAGTTGTTTCAGGTCATGGAGCGGCGTTTGCTCCGGGCCATCATGAATCCAGCGATGATCGCAACCTGGCTTTTCGGGCTCATGCTGGTTTTCACGCCTGGAATCGTGGATTGGAGCATGGTTTGGCCTTGGGTGAAAGCCGGGTCTGTTCTTGGAATGACTTTGTTTCACATGTGGCTCGCGGCGCGGCGCAGGGATTTTGCAACGGCACGCAACAGCAGACCCGGCAGAACTTATCGGATGATGAACGAAGTCCCGACTGCACTGATGATTCTGATTGTCGCTTCGGTGATCGTCAAATTCTGATTTTGTTGACTCGGCTCACCCGGGAGCTTAAGTGCACAGGTCAGGGCCGTCCGGTCCGATGACTTTCCCTATGACAGAAGATCCAGTTTCCTCGCTTGGGGGAACTATTGGATGAGCGGAATCCCATGACTATCGAACGGCTGAACCTTTCTGATCTGAAAGCCAAGACCCCGGCAGAGTTGCTGGCCATGGCAGAGGAATGGGAGATCGAGAATGCGCCCTCCATGCGGAAGGGTGAGATGATGTTCTCGATTCTCAAGGAACATGCCGAAGAGGGATGGGAAATTGGGGGTGACGGTGTTCTCGAAGTTTTGCAGGATGGTTTCGGGTTCCTTCGGAGCCCTGAGGCAAATTACCTACCAGGACCGGATGACATTTATGTCAGCCCGGAGATGATCCGGGTGTTCAGCCTGCGGACGGGTGATACGATTTCAGGCGTCATTCAGGCTCCACGCGACAATGAGCGCTATTTCAGCCTTGTGAAGGCTGAGCGGATCAATTTTGACGATCCCGAGAAAGCCAAGCACAAGGTTCATTTCGACAATCTGACGCCGCTTTACCCGGATGAGCGGCTGAAAATGGAGATCGAAGACCCTACGATCAAGGATCGTTCGGCGCGGATCATTGATCTGGTGGCCCCGATTGGTAAAGGCCAACGGGCCTTGATCGTGGCTCCGCCGCGCACGGGTAAAACCGTTCTGTTGCAGAATATTGCTCGGTCCATCGAAGTGAATCATCCGGAGTGCTACCTGATTGTGCTGCTGATTGACGAGCGGCCTGAGGAAGTCACGGATATGCAGCGCTCTGTGAAGGGTGAGGTTGTGTCGTCAACCTTTGACGAACCTGCAACGCGTCACGTAGCAGTGGCTGAAATGGTCATCGAAAAGGCCAAGCGTCTGGTCGAACATAAGCGGGATGTTGTCATCCTGCTGGACTCGATTACGCGACTCGGGCGTGCGTTCAACACTGTGGTGCCGTCGAGCGGTAAAGTGTTGACTGGCGGTGTTGATGCGAATGCACTGCAGCGGCCGAAGCGCTTCTTCGGTGCTGCACGCAATATCGAGGAGGGTGGCAGTCTCACCATCATTGCGACTGCGCTCATTGATACTGGCAGCCGGATGGACGAAGTGATCTTTGAAGAATTCAAAGGCACTGGTAACAGCGAGATCGTTCTTGACCGCAAGGTTGCTGACAAGCGTGTCTTCCCAGCCATGGATATTCTCAAGTCCGGGACCCGCAAGGAAGATCTTTTGGTTGAAAAGGCAGACCTTCAGAAGACCTATGTCTTGCGGCGCATCCTCAACCCGATGGGCACGACAGATGCGATCGAGTTCCTGATTGGCAAGCTGAAGCAAACCAAATCAAATTCCGAGTTCTTTGATTCGATGAATACCTGACCTTCGGGAGGGTTGCATGGATACGATCTATGCCCTTGCTTCGGCGCGAGGCCGTGCGGGTGTTGCCGTCATTCGATTGTCTGGCTCGAATGCTCATCGCATTATTGGCATGCTGACCAGCAAACCCTTGCCGTTGGTACGAAAAGCAACGCTCCGTCAGATTATTTGGCAAGATGAGATACTTGATGAGGCTTTGATTCTGCTCTTTGGAGCGGGGCACAGTTTTACGGGCGAAGCTGTTGCCGAAATTCAGGTGCATGGGTCTTCTGCTGTCGTCACAGCGGTGTTGCGCGCCCTTTCAGAAACCGGATTGGCACGGCTTGCAGAGCCAGGGGAGTTCACCCGGCGCGCTTTGGACAATGGCAGGCTCGATCTTGCTCAGGTCGAAGGCCTTGCCGATTTGATTGATGCTGAAACCGAGGCGCAACGTAAACAGGCGTTACGGGTATTTTCAGGTGAAATTGGGCGCAGGATCGATGGGTGGCGTCCAAGGATGTTACGTTCTGCCGCACTGATGGAAGCTGTGATCGACTTTGTGGATGAAGATGTGCCTGTCGATGTGACACCAGAAGTGAAAGACTTGCTTGGTCAGCTCGTTCAGGAGCTTCGGCAGGAACTGGCTGGGGCACCCGTGTCCGAAAGGATTCGTGATGGTTTTGAAGTTGCCATCCTTGGGGCTCCAAATGTTGGAAAATCCACACTTTTGAATGCTCTGGCTGGTAGGGAAGCGGCGATTACATCAGAAATTGCCGGGACAACACGGGATGTCATTGAGGTTCGCCTTGATTTGGCTGGGTTGCCTGTTACCCTTCTCGATACAGCCGGAATGCGCGAAACAGAGGATCGCATCGAAGCAATCGGCATTGAGCGTGCACTGAAACGGGGCACGAATGCAGATTTGCGCGTGATTATTCTGTCGTCCCCTGATGAACCTTTGCCGATCAGCATCGAGGCAGATGATATTGTTGTCATTGGTAAGTCTGACCAGCAGCGCTATGATGGTGCGCGGATGATTTCTGCGCGGACAGGCGATGGCATTGATGCCTTGATCGATGACATTGCACGAATCCTTTCTCAGCGGGCTGCAGGTTCTGGCAGCTTGATTCGTGAACGCCAGAGATTGGCAGTTGAACAAGCGGTTGAGGCTTTGGATTCTGCTCTGCATGAGCTAGGAAATGGCCTCGAGAGAATCGAGTTGGCAGCGGAAGATGTGCGTCGTGCATCCCGTGCGCTGGATAAGCTGATCGGGCGTATCGGAGTGGAAGATGTCTTGGGCGAAATATTCGCGTCCTTCTGCATCGGAAAGTGAGGAGTGTTTCACGTGAAACATTTCGATATCATTGTCATAGGCGCGGGGCATGCTGGCTGTGAAGCCGCTGCGACGGCTGCACGTATGGGTGCCAAGACAGCACTCATCACATTGCAGCGCCGCGATATTGGTACGATGTCCTGTAATCCGGCTATCGGGGGGCTTGGCAAGGGCCATTTGGTGCGTGAAATTGATGCACTGGACGGTGTTATGGGCCGCGTTGCTGATGCTGCCGGCATTCAGTTTCGGATGCTCAATCGGAGAAAAGGACCGGCTGTTCAGGGTCCGCGCGCCCAAGCCGACAGAAGTTTGTATCGTGCTGCTATGCAAGAGGCTTTGGCAGCTGAGCCAAATTTACACATTCTTGAAGGTGAAGTCGTCGATCTTCTTTTGGACAGAGGCAGAGCATCAGGTGTTGTTCTGGCTGATGGTTCCGAGATCTTGTCTTCTGCGGTTATCTTGACAGCGGGCACCTTTTTGAATGGCTTGGTTCACATTGGTGATAAGTCTTTTCCTGCTGGCAGGATGGGTGATAAGCCCTCGCAATCGCTTGCAGAACGTCTTGCAACCCTCGGCCTTCAGCGCGGCCGTTTGAAGACGGGGACGCCCCCGCGCTTGGATGGGCGAACGATTCGATGGGCAGTGCTTGATAGCCAGCTTGGCGATGAAAAGCCTGTCATGTTTTCTTTCTTGAACGATGCACCGAAGGTCCGGCAAATCAGGTGCGGCATTACCCATACCAATCCCAGGACACATGATATCATTCGTGAAAACCTGGCACGTTCAGCCATGTATGGTGGACATATTGAGGGTGTGGGCCCACGATACTGCCCTTCGATCGAAGACAAAGTGGTGCGGTTTGCCGATAAGGATAGCCATCAGGTGTTTCTGGAGCCTGAGGGGCTTGAAGACCATACTGTCTATCCAAATGGTATATCCAGTTCATTGCCGATTGAAGTGCAGGAAGCCTATGTTCGCTCCATCGTTGGTTTGGAAGATGTAAAGATTTTGCAGCCTGCCTACGCAATCGAGTATGATTACTTCGATCCTCGCTCGTTGAAGCCTGGCCTTGAATGTCGTGAAGTGTCAAATCTTTATATGGCAGGCCAGATCAATGGAACGACCGGTTATGAAGAGGCGGCAGCCCAAGGGTTGGTCGCGGCAGTAAACGCTGTCAGATCCATCCGTGGCGAATCCCCATTCCTGTTCAGCCGTGCCGATAGCTATATCGGCGTCATGATTGATGATTTGACAACTTTTGGTGTTTCTGAACCTTACAGGATGTTCACATCAAGAGCTGAGTATCGTCTTACCATGCGTGCAGACAATGCGGACCAAAGGCTTACCGAGCTTGGTCATGACTTGGGTTGTGTTCGTGATCACCGACTTTCGATTTATTTTGCCAAACGCGAACAGCTCAAGGCTGGTGAGGCAGCTATGCGGGCTGTCGAACTGAGCCCGAAACAAGCCAGTGACATTGGAATTGAAGTCAGCCGTGATGGCGGTCGTCGTACGGCATTGGACTTGTTGACCTTTGCAAATGTGGAGCCATCTGCATTTTCTGAACTGGTACCAGAGTTTGCGGTTCTGCCAGATGCAATTCAAATGCAGGTTCGCAACGATGCCCTGTATGCGCATTTTGCGCGCCGTCAAGCTTTGGATATCGCAGCGCTGCGTCAGGATGAGCAGACCATCATCCCTCAGGATTTTGACTTTACCACTCTGTCGGGCCTGTCTGCAGAGTTGACACAAAAACTGCTCAGGACGCGCCCTGATACGCTTGCACAAGCAGGGCGGATTGAGGGGATGACTCCTGCGGCACTGGTCTTGATTCTTGGAGCCCTACGTCGTGAGACCCAAAGGAAGGCACTTTGACTTCTGTACATGATTTCGCGGACATGGATGTTTCACGTGAAACATTGGACCGCCTTTCACATTATGTGGGCCTGATTCAAAAATGGAATCAAGCCATCAACCTCGTGTCGAAGTCGACGATCCCACAAATCTGGAATCGTCACATTGCCGACTCGTTACAGCTTGCATCATATCTTGATGAAACGCAGTCAAAATGGGCTGATCTAGGATCTGGCGGCGGCCTTCCAGGTCTTGTCGTCGCTATCGTAGCGAAAGAGCGCTATCCGAATCTGAATTTTGATCTTGTTGAAATTGATCAGAGAAAGTCGGTCTTCTTGCGGCAGGTCGCGCAAGATCTTGATCTGCGTGTGAAAGTGCACACAACCAAGATTGAAGACACTTCGCCGCTGAACGCCAGTGTCATCAGTGCAAGAGCCTTGGCCCCACTGTCTGTGCTTTGCGACTATGCGCGGCGTCATTTGGACCCGGAAGGATTTTGTCTGTTCCCAAAGGGGGCGCAGTCAGATGCCGAGGTTGCCGAAGCTAGAAAGCTCTGGTCCTTTTCACTGGAACAGGCAAAAAGCAAGACAGAGCCGCAAGCGAAGCTGCTGATCCTTCGAGCTATAGAACATGTCTGATCCAACCCGCCCCCCACTTCCTAAAATCATTGCCATTACCAACCAGAAGGGCGGAGTAGGCAAAACGACGACGGCCATAAATCTGGCTGCTGGTTTTGCTGAACTCGGTGCGCGCGTTCTCCTTGTCGATCTTGACCCGCAAGGAAATGCTTCAACGGGTCTAGGAATTGATCTGCCCCAACGTCAGGTCACTAGCTACGATGTCTTGCTTGAAGACATGCCGATTGATCAGGCGATACAGGAAACCGCCATTCCGAATCTCTGGATATGTCCGGCTAATGCCGACCTTGCGAGCGCAGACATAGAGCTTGTCTCAAATGAAAAGCGTAGCTTCCTATTGCATGATGCATTGCGCGATCGTTGCGTGGATCATCTGAAGCTGGACTATGTTCTGCTCGATTGCCCGCCATCCCTGAGCCTGCTGACCGTGAACGCACTATGTGCGGCACATTCCGTTCTGATTCCCTTGCAGGCTGAGTTTTTTGCCCTGGAAGGTTTATCGCAACTGATGTTGACGATTCGGACCGTTCGTGAAAACGCCAATCCAGAACTCAGGATCGAAGGTGTAGTGCTCACGATGTATGATGGTCGCAACAACCTGTCGCAGCAGGTTGAATCGGATGTTCGCGCTACGCTGGGCAAGCTGGTGTTTGATACCTTGATTCCTCGAAATGTCAGGGTGAGCGAGGCACCATCCTATGCCTTGCCGGTGCTGAACTATGATACAGCGTCGAAAGGTAGCGAGGCATACCGTGCATTGGCACTTGAAATAGCCTCGCGCAATGGCTTCAGATCACAGTCCGGCGAAAGGGTTTGATATGGAACGCAAGACGGAACGTCGAGGCTTGGGGCGTGGTCTGTCTGCCTTGATGGCTGACATCAATGTTTTGCCGTCTCAATCTGCTGGCCAACCTGAGAATGGTGCGGAACGGCAGATTGAGGTGATTCCAGTAGAATATCTTCATCCGAATCCAAACCAGCCCAGAAGGCAATTCAGTGACGCTGAGTTGCAGGATCTGGCAGCTTCGATTCGTGAAAAAGGGGTTTTGCAGCCGTTGATCGTACGGCCGTTTACCGATCGCCCTGGCCATTTCGAGATTGTTGCTGGTGAGCGACGTTGGCGTGCATCCCAGATCGCACAGCTTCACGAAGTTCCGGTTCTGGTTCGTCTACTGGATGATACCGAGGTTCTGGAAGTTGCGATCATCGAAAATATTCAGCGTGCGAACCTGAATCCCATCGAGGAGGCGATGGCCTTTCGCCAGTTGATGGAGAGGTTTGGCCACACTCAGGAACGTTTGGCAGAGGCTCTGTCGAAAAGCCGCAGCTATATTGCCAACTTGCTCAGGCTGCTCAATCTTCCGCGGGATGTTCAAGATCTCGTGGTGAATGACAAGATTTCTGCGGGCCATGCGCGCGCGCTCATCACTGCAACAGATCCGCTGTCTTTGGCCCAGCAGGTTGTTGCCAAAGGTCTCTCTGTACGTGAAACGGAAGATCTGGTTCGCACGACGTCAGGCAAACTCACCGCGAAGAAGGGCAGCACACAAGGGGCGCGTTCTGCTCGATCAGATGAAACTGATGCGGATACACTGGCGCTGCAACGTGACCTTTCTGCCAATCTTGGCATGGGTGTGAGCATTCAACATGAAGCCATGAGCGAACGCGGCGTCTTGACCATCCGCTATAATACTCTGGATGATCTGGATTTTCTTTGCCAAGCACTTTCTCTGGCGAAGCGCGACATGGTTTGAGCTAGAGCGCAGATATCAGACGTAGCAGGATCGCATTCAGCAGCGGTCGGCCCTTGGCTGTCGCTGCCATGATGTCGCCGTCAATCTCTACCATCCCAATATCGAGCAATTCATGAATAGCATCTTCGGGCAGTTCGCGGCCGGCATGGATTTCAAATCTCGAAAGAGAGATACCCTGATTTAGCCGAAGTCCCATGAGAAGAAATTCGGTTGCCAGTTCACTTGTGCCCAGCACGGTGCGTTGATCGTTGACGCTTCCATGTAGTGCCTGCTGCAACCAGATGTTGGGCGAATTCGGTGCAGCGGTTGAATGCCTTTGTGCACCGAGCGTCAACCGACCATGAGCACCAGGGCCGATCCCGGCATAATCGCCTGAGCCCCAGTAGATCATGTTATGGCGAGATTCTGCTCCTGATGCGGCATGGTTTGAAACTTCATAAGCGGGTATGCCGGCTGCGCGTGTCATGTCTTGAGTCAATTCATAGAAGTCAGCACCCAAGTCATCATCCGGCAAGCCTAGCAATTGCCCCTTCCGATGTCTTTCGCCAAAAACTGTCCCATCTTCGACGGTCAATTGGTAAAGTGACATGTGGTTGCTGCCAAAGCCTAACGCTTCGGCCAGTTCCGCTTGCCACTCGTCAAGTGTTTGAAACTGTCTTGCATAGATCAAATCGAAGGAGTAGCGCGCGAAAGTCGAAGCTGTCAGCTCTAGCGCTTTCCTTGCCTCGGCACCGCTATGCATGCGCCCCAGCCTGCGCAGGTCCATGTCATTCAGAGCTTGAATCCCAAGAGAGACACGATTGATTCCGGCATCTTTGAAGGCGCGCAATCTTGCGGCTTCGACAGATGTTGGATTGGCCTCAAGGGTGATCTCGAGATCGTTCTTTAAGCGCCAGGATTTCTGAATCTTGTCAAGAATGGCCGCAGTTGTTTGCGGAGGCATCAAGGATGGCGTTCCACCGCCAAAGTAAATGGTGCTGAGAACTCTGTCTCCAGTCAAAACTGCCATGCGCTCGATCTCATTGAGATAGGCCGTGCGCCAAGCGTTCTGATCTATCTGTGTGCTGACATGGCTGTTGAAATCGCAATACGGACACTTGGATTGGCAAAATGGCCAATGGATATAGAGACCAAAGCCTGCAATCTGCCAATCTTGTTCCAGTGATGGTTCAGCCATATCAGTACGCCCGATGTTTCACGTGAAACAACCTGCTACCAGCTTGCGGAAGGCATCGGCACGATGGCTGATCTCGTTCTTCTTCCAGCGATCCATTTCGCCAAATGTCACTGTATAGCCATCCGGCTGAAAGATCGGATCATAGCCATGTCCCTGATCGCCACGCCCGGGCCAAACCACCTGGCCGGGCATGATGCCGGGAAACACCTCATCATGACCATCGGGCCAAGCGAGCACTAGGGTGCAGCAAAAAGTGGCTCGCCGCGGGTAGGGTGCACGAACGGCTTCAAGTTCCGACCAGGCTCGTGCCATGGCCATGTCAAAGTCGCGTCCAGAAGGAGTTTCGGCCCAATCCGCTGTATAGACACCAGGGGCGCCACCGAGCGCGTCAATCATGATCCCGGAATCATCAGCCAATGCGGGCAATCCGGTAGCTTGGGCCGCGGTGTGCGCTTTGATGCGGGCGTTTCCCACGAAACTGGCTTCGGTTTCCGCAGGCTCAGGCAACCCCAACTGACCGGCCGACGAAACAGCAATTCCATATGGCAAAAGAAGCTGTTGAATCTCGTCCAGCTTGCCCACATTATGCGTGGCCACCAAAAGCTGCTTTTCAGTAAATTTACGCGCCACGACCTGTCGCCTGTTTTTGTGCTTCGACCAAGGCTGCATTCCCGATATCGGCCAGATCCAGAAGTTGAAGCATTTCAGGGCGCGAAAATGTTGCCCCCTCGGCAGACATTTGAACTTCGATCAATCGGCCAGAACCCGTCAAGACGAAGTTGCCATCAGTTCCCGCGGCGGAATCCTCAGCGTAGTCCAGGTCAAGCACTGGCTGTCCGGCATAGATGCCACATGAGACCGCAACAACATGGTCGATAATCGGATCAGATGAAATGACACCAGCTTTCAAAAGCCTGTCAACTGCAAGACGAAGCGCCACCCATCCTCCAGTGATAGAAGCGCAGCGTGTTCCGCCATCAGCCTGGATCACATCGCAATCAATCACAATCTGGCGCTCACCGAGTGCAGAGCGATCAACACCTGCTCGCAGCGCTCTGCCGATGAGCCGTTGAATTTCTTGTGTTCGACCGCCTTGCTTGCCAAGCGCCGCTTCGCGACGTGTGCGGCTATGCGTTGCTCGGGGGAGCATCCCATATTCCGCAGTTACCCAGCCAAGACCGCTATTCTTCAGGAACGGCGGTGGCTTGTCTTCAATTGTCGCCGTACATAGCACATGCGTATCGCCCATGCGGATGAGACAAGAACCCTCCGCGTGCTTTGTCACATTCACATCAATGCTGACGGGCCGCAACTGATCAAGCTTTCTTCCAGACGGGCGCATGTGGATATCCTTGTGCACAAACTGCTGCCAGATACCCCTCGCAGCATCAGAAGTGCAACCATTATTGACGCTGCGCCTGCAAGCGCCATATTTGAAAAGAAGTTTGAAGATCACAACCATGCCAGAAACATCGCGCATCTTAACGGACCTGAATGCCCGCTCACGCGAAGTCTTTCGACGTGTGGTGGAAGGATATCTCGCCTCCGGCGATCCCGTCGGATCACGCAGCCTGACCCGCGACTTTTCCGAAAAGATCAGTGCGGCCACTATCCGCAATGTCATGCAGGATTTGGAATTCCTGGGCCTGTTGGACAGCCCTCATATCTCGGCAGGTCGTATTCCCACGCAACTTGGTCTTCGCATGTTTGTTGATGGTCTCCTTGAGGTGGGTACTGTCGCATCTGCGGATCGCGAGGCTATAGATGCCTCTTTAGGCGATAACGCACCGGATGTGTCTGTGCTTCTTGATAAGATTGGCAGCACCTTGTCAGGGATTACGGGAAGCGCTTCGATTGTGCTTGCTCCGAAACATGAAGAGGCACCCATTCGGCATATCGAATTTGTCAGCCTTGGCCCGGATCGTGCCTTGGTTGTTCTGGTCTTTTCGGATGGCCATGTCGAGAATCGGCTTTTCAGTCCCCCTGCGGGTTTGACACCATCCGCCATGCGTGAGGCCGCAAATTTTCTCAATGCCGTTACCGAAGGCCGCACATTAAGCGATCTTCGTGGCACGATCCGGGAAGAAATTGATCGGCGCCGCCAAGAGATCGATTCACTTGCCCGTGTCTTGGTCGAAAATGGTCTGGCACTTTGGGAAAATGCCGGTGAGGCAAGCGAGCGCTTGATTGTGCGTGGTCGGGCCAATCTTCTGGAGGGGACGGGTGAGGAAGCAGATCTGATCCGTATTCGCCACCTGTTCGATGATCTGGAGCGGAGCAAAGATATCGCTGACTTTCTGGATCTGACTGAGCAAGGCGATGGTGTCCGCATTTTTATTGGCTCAGAGAACAAACTCTTTTCACTTTCTGGTTCCTCTCTGGTGGTCTCTCCCTATATGAACGCGGATCGAAAGATCATTGGTGCCGTTGGTGTGATCGGTCCGACTCGCCTCAATTATGGGCGTATCGTCCCGATCGTGGATTACACGGCTCAGTTGGTCGGCCGTATGGTCTCTGGTCGCAGCCGGGGATAAGAGAAGGAAGGAAACAGGTATGCCGCAGGACAAGGCAGACGACAGTAATGTCGACATCTATGAGGAGTTCATCGAGGCGGATGAGCTTGATGCCCTCCGCAGCGAACGCGACGAGCTGCGGGACAAGTTCATGCGCGCCTTGGCTGATGCAGAGAATGCACGCAAGCGGGGCGAGCGTGATCGGCGTGAGGCGGAGCAATATGGCGGATCAAAACTCGCGCGCGACATGCTGCCCGTCTACGACAATCTCCGTCGTGCTCTTGACGCGGTGACAGATGAAAATCGCGCGCAATCTGCCGCGCTCATTGAGGGTGTCGAACTGACGCTTCGTGAGCTGCAATCTGTTCTCGGCAAGCATGGGGTGACGGTTGTTGCGCCTTCCGTTGGCGATCTGTTCGACCCGCAGCAGCATCAGGCGATGTTCGAGGCGCCGGTGCCTGGCACCAAAGCCGGTCATATCATTCAGGTTATGACCGAGGGCTTCATGATCCATGATCGCCTGCTGCGCCCGGCGCAGGTTGGTGTGAGCTCAAACACCGCCGGTTAAGGCCACGATGTTTCACGTGAAACAGGGCGCTGGCTATTTGGCCAGCGCTGCTTTCATTTCATAGACCAGGTTCAACGCGGCCATTGGCGTTAATTCATCTGGGTTCACAGCAGACAGCCGGTCCTCAACGACAGAGGTCTTCGCTGGCTTGGCTGGGGCAGGGGGGGCAACCCGGAACAAAGGCAAATCGTCAATCAGAGTTTTTTGCTTTTGACCTCCTGTTCTTTCTCCTGCCTCCAGTGCTTCAAGCACAACCTTTGCCCGCTCGATAACCGCCGCAGGCAAGCCCGCCAAACGCGCGACCTGCACACCATAGCTGCGATCCGCAGCCCCTTTGCGCACCTCATGCAGGAAGATCACATCCCCTTCCCACTCCTTGACAGCCACGGTGGCATTTTCGACCCCGGGCAGTTTCCCCGCCAAAGCCGTCATTTCATGGTAATGCGTGGCAAAGAGAGCGCGACAGCGGTTCACATCATGCAGATGCTCCAGTGTTGCCCAGGCAATGCTCAGCCCATCATAAGTTGCAGTACCGCGTCCGATTTCATCTAGAATCACCAAGGCGCGACTGTCTGCCTGATTGAGAATTGCTGCTGTCTCCACCATCTCGACCATGAAGGTCGAACGTCCGCGTGCCAGATCATCGCTGGCACCCACCCTGCTGAACAGTTGGCTGACAAGCCCGATATGCGCCATACGCGCTGGCACATAGGAGCCTGCCTGGGCCAACAGGGCGATCAGCGCATTCTGTCGCAGGAAGGTCGATTTACCAGCCATGTTCGGGCCGGTCAGCAACCACACCGCTGGCGTCTTGTCAGTCGTCAGGGCGCAGTCATTGGCAACAAACGGCACGCCCTGTCTGCGCAGGGCGCGCTCGACCACCGGGTGCCTGCCGCCCTCAATCGTAAAGGCCTGCGAGCTATCGACGCGCGGCCGAACCCAATCCTCGCTCATAGCCAGATCGGCCAGGCCAGCTGTCAGATCAATCTCTGCCAAACCCGCCGCAGCCAAACCGATAGCGCCAGCGACAGCCAGCACCGCAGAGCGCAACATCGCAAAATGACGCTTCTCCAGTTCCAGCGCATGATTGCCAGCATTCAGGATGCGCGTCTCCAAGGCGCTCAGCTCCAGTGTGGTAAAGCGCACCTGATTGGCTGTCGTCTGGCGGTGGATGAAGGTCTCGCTCAAGGGTGGTGCGAGCATCTTCTCGGCATGGGTGGAGGTCGTCTCGATGAAATAGCCCAGTACATTATTATGTTTGATCTTCAGGCTCTGTACGCCAGTTCGCGCCACATAATCGGCCTGCATGGCAGCAATCACGCCCCGGCCTTCATCCCGCAAGCGCCGTGTTTGATCCAATTCGGGGTCAAAACCCTCGGCAATAAACCCGCCATCCCGGGCCAGAAGCGGAGGCTCTACCACAAGGGATTGATTTAACAAGGAAATAATTTCGTCATTGCCCACCAGCCCAGCCGAGGCTTGCCGCAGCAATGGGTCTTCAACCCCTGACATTCGGCGGGCAATCAATGCTGCCTGTTCCAGCCCGTTGCGCATCGCAGCCAGGTCGCGCGGCCCGCCCCGATCGAGCGACAGCCGGGACAGTGCCCGGTCCATGTCCGGTGCCCGCCGCAAAGCGTCGCGCAGATCCTCACGCAGCCGCGCATCTTCCAGCAACAGCGCCACGGCCGCATGCCGGGCTGCGATTTGCCACAGATCGCGAGAGGGGGACGACAGCCGTCGCTCCAACAGCCGCGCGCCGCCTGCTGTCACGGTTCGGTCCACCACATCCAGCAGAGAACCTGAGCGCCCGCCGGTCATCGCCGTCGTGATTTCCAGATTTCGCCGCGTTGCAGCATCAATCTGCATGGACCCGCCAAGGGATTCTCGCTGTGGCGCGCGCAACAAGGGCAGTTTGCCGCGTTGGGTCAAGTCCAGATAATCGACCAGTGCACCCATCGCCGCAATCTCTGCCCGATCAAAAGCGCCAAAGGCCTCCAGCGTGCCGACCTGCCACAACGCGCAAAGTCGTTTTTCTGCTCCGGCACTGTCAAACGACCCTCTTGAAAGTGCGGTTACAGAGCCGCCCAGGTCTTCCACCAGACCGCGCAGGTCACCCTCATGTCCTTCGCTCAACAAGACCTCACGCGGGGAGAGCCTTGCCAGTTCGGGTGAGAGCCGTGACCTGGGGCAGGGCATCACGCGCAGCTCACCGGTTGAAATATCGGTCCAGGCCAGCGCGCCTTCATCGCGCACCTCGGCAAAGGCGCAGAGGTAGTTGTGCCGCCGCGCCTCCAATAGCGTGTCTTCGGTCAGCGTGCCGGGGGTCACCAGCCGGACCACATCACGCCGGACCACCGATTTAGAGCCGCGCTTCTTGGCCTCTGCCGGGTCTTCCATCTGTTCGGCAATCGCCACCCGAAAGCCCTTGCGGATCAGTGCCAGCAAATAGCCCTCCGCCGCATGCACCGGCACCCCACACATCGGGATCGGCTGGCCCAGATGAAAGCCCCGCTTGGTCAGTGCAATATCCAGCGCTTCCGCCGCCGCCTCGGCATCAGCAAAGAACATCTCGTAGAAATCGCCCATCCGGTAAAACAGGATCGCGTCGGAATAGCCCGCCTTGATTTCCAGATATTGCGCCATCATTGGCGTCACGGTCTCATCAGTCACGGGCGGCCCTCCATCATTGTGCCGACCCTACAAAACCGCCCGCGTGGCGAAAAGCGCCAAACCGCAATTGGCAGAGGGCGGGCAGGGCGTTATGAGGTTCAGGAACCCCAACAGGATGGCCCCCTGATGACCAAGACCAAAATCACCGCCGAAGAGGCGCTCGCCTATCACCTTGAGCCGCGCCCCGGCAAATACGACATCGTGGCCTCGACCCCGATGGCCACACAGCGCGACCTGTCGCTGGCCTATAGCCCTGGCGTTGCCGTGCCGGTCCATGCGATCGCCGAGCGCCCGGAGACGGCGTATGATTACACTGTCAAAGGCAATATGGTTGCCGTGATCTCGAATGGCACCGCCATTCTGGGTCTTGGCAACCTGGGTGCGCTGGCCTCCAAGCCGGTGATGGAAGGCAAAGCGGTTCTGTTCAAGCGTTTCGCCGATGTCAACGCCATCGACATCGAGTTGGACACCGAAGACCCGGAAGAGATTATCAAGGCCGTTTCTCTTATGGGCCCCACTTTTGGCGGCATCAATCTGGAGGACATCAAGGCCCCCGAATGTTTCATCATCGAGCAACGCCTCAAAGAGATGATGGATATTCCGGTGTTCCATGACGACCAGCATGGCACCGCCGTGATCTGCGCCGCCGGTCTGCTGAACGCGCTGGAGATCAGCGGCAAGAAGATCGAAGATGTGAAAATCGTCCTCAACGGTGCCGGTGCTGCCGGGATTGCCTGTCTGGAACTCCTGAAATCCATGGGTGCGCGGCATGACAATTGCATCATGTGCGACACCAAGGGCGTGATCTATCAAGGTCGCACCGAGGGCATGAACCAGTGGAAATCGGCCCATGCTGCCCGCACCGAGGCCCGCACGCTGGAGGAGGCGATGCAGGGCGCCGATGTCTTCCTGGGTGTGTCCGCCAAGGGTGCCGTGACGCCTGAAATGGTCGCCAGCATGGCCGAAAACCCGGTCATCTTCGCCATGGCCAACCCAGATCCAGAGATCACCCCGGAGGAGGCGCACGCCGTCCGCGCCGATGCTATCGTCGCCACGGGCCGCAGCGATTACCCCAATCAGGTGAACAACGTCCTGGGCTTCCCCTACCTGTTCCGTGGCGCGCTCGACATCCACGCTCGCGCCATCAATGACGAGATGAAGATCGCCTGCGCCAAGGCCCTCGCCGCCCTCGCCCGCGAGGATGTGCCCGATGAGGTCGCCATGGCCTATGGCCGCAAGCTTGCCTTCGGCCGCGATTACATCATCCCCACCCCCTTCGACCCGCGCCTGATCCATGTGATCCCCCCCGCCGTCGCCAAGGCGGGTATGGATACTGGCGTCGCGCGCCGCCCGATCATCGACCTGAAAGGCTATGAGGCCGCGCTCAAGGCCCGGATGGACCCAACCGCCTCGATCCTGCAAGGCGTCCATGCCCGCGCCAAGGCCGCTCAGGCCCGCATGATCTTTGCCGAGGGCGACGACCCGCGCGTGCTGCGCGCGGCCGTGGCCTATCAGCGCGCCGGGCTCGGCAAGGCCCTTGTGGTGGGGCGTGAAACCGAAGTGCGCGAAAAGCTGGAGGCCGCCGGCCTGCAAGACGCTGTGCGCGAGCTGGAGGTGGTGAATGCCGGCAACAGCCGCCACCTTGATCAGTATAAGGACTTCCTCTATCAACGCCTGCAACGTCAGGGCTTCGATGATCACGATATCCGCCGCCTCGCCACGCGTGATCGCCATGTGTTCTCGGCGCTCATGCTGGCCCATGGTCATGGCGATGGCCTGATCACGGGGGCCACGCGCAAGTCGGCGCATGTGCTCAGCCTGATCAACCATGTGTTTGACGCCAAGGCCGCTGATGGTGCCGTGGGCGTCACAGCTTTGCTGCACAAGGGCCGGATCGTGCTGATCTCTGACACTCTTGTGCATGAATGGCCTGATGCGCAGGATCTGGCACAGATCGCCATTCGCTCGGCCAGCGTGGCGCGCGGGCTTGGGCTGGAGCCGCGCGTGGCTTTCGTCAGCTTCTCGACCTTTGGCTACCCTGTTTCCGAGCGCGCGACCAAGATGCACGATGCACCGAAGGCGCTGGATGCCATGAAGGTCGATTTCGAATATGATGGCGAAATGGCGGTGGATGTGGCGTTGAACGCGCAGGCCATGTCGCAATATCCGTTCTGCCGTCTGTCGGGCCCTGCCAATATCCTTGTGGTTCCAGCCCGGCATTCGGCCTCGATTTCAGTCAAGCTGATGCAGGAAATGGCGGGCGCGACGGTCATTGGTCCCATCCTGACCGGGGTCAAGAAGCCGATCCAGATCTGTTCGACCAATTCAACAGTGAACGATATCCTCAATATGGCGGCTCTGGCCGCTTGCAAGATCGGCTAAAAGGGGCGTGTGGCATGACGGTTTACAATCTGGGTTCGATCAATATCGACCACGTTTACCGCGTGCCACACCTGCCTGCACCGGGGGAAACCCTCTCGGCGCAGGTCTATTCACAGGGATTGGGGGGCAAGGGTGCCAACCAATCCGTTGCCGCGGCGCGTGCAGGGGCGAGGGCCGTGCATATCGGTGCCATTGGTGGCAACACCCATTGGGTGCTGGATCAGTTACAGCAATATGGTGTTGATATCTCATGCGTTTCCACGCTGGCCGAGGCCACGGGTCATGCCATTATCAATGTCGATCCAGAGGCTGAAAATGCCATCGTTATCTATCCTGGTGCCAACCGTGCCTTGACCCCCGCTATGGTGCAAACGGCCTTATCCGGGGCTTTGCCGGGAGATACGCTGCTGATCCAGAACGAAACCTCTGCACAGGCCGAGGGGGCAGCATTGGCCGCCGCAAAGGGTCTGCGCGTGGTTTATTCGGCTGCACCCTTCGATATTGATGCGGTCAAGGCTGTACTGCCACACACCAGCCTGTTGGTGATGAACGAGATCGAGGCGGAACAGACCCGCGAGGCCCTGGGTGCCTTGCCGCCGCTGGATTGCATCATCACCAAGGGCGCGAAAGGTGCCGAATGGCTTTCCGCAGGCGCAGAGCCGCTTTTCATGCCCGCTTTCCAGGTTGTCCCGGTTGATACGACCGGCGCGGGTGATACCTTTATTGGCACTTTGGCTGCCGCACTCGATCTCGGGCTGGATCGCGCGGCGGCTATGCGCCGTGCATCAGCCTCTTCGGCGTTGCAAGTGACGCGTGTCGGTGCCGCTCAGGCGATTCCAACTGCGGCTGAGGTGGAGGCTTTTCTGCAAAAACAGTGACGTTTTCACGTCACCAGCATCAGTTCTGCGGTTTTGGTCCAGAGCAGCGCGGTCTCAATCCTGCGGTCTGGGTAAATCTGCTGCAAGGCCATGGCATAGGCGCGCATTTGTCGTAGCAGTCCCTCTGGCACTTCCTCGGGTGTTCTCGGCACGATCTGGTTCGATTTGAAGTCAACTGCCAGCACGCGCTGTGGTGTGAGGATCAGCCGATCAATCGCGCCAACCATCCGCTGACCATCAATTTCCGCCGTCACAGAGACCTCTTTCAGGCCATTTGGCGCAAAAACCTCTGCCAGATGCGGTGCAAGGATCACGCGCTTCGCTTCCTCCAGCAGGTCTGGAGCGTGTGGGACCAGCACTTTGGCCATGTCTGGCCAATCTGGCTCGGGGGCGTCTGGCAAATGCTCCAGCAGCAGGTGCAAATCCGTGCCACGCGCCATCGCGGCTTGCTGATCAGCCTGGCTTTCGGTTTCGCCAAACAGCGCCTTCGCCCCGCCAAGTGCAGAGGGAGAAAGGGTCTTTGCCGTATCCTTGGCAGCAGGCGCGATATGCGCCGTCCAGTCTGGCAGGGTTGTTTCTGGCGGCACCTTTGCAGGCGCGGAGGTGTCTTGACCGCTCGGCCAATCGCCATGCGCAAAGCTCAGCATGCCAGCTGGTCCTGGGGCTGCACCAATCCGTTCGGCCCCGGCGCGGATCAGATCATACCAAGCCGGTTCGCGTGCAGTTTTGCTATCCCGTTGCGATGCCAGGTTGCCGGCTGCCGCAACGATCAGCCAACTTTGCGCGCGCGTCAGCGCCACATAAAGCAGTCGCATCGATTCCGCCTGCGCCCGCGCCGCCCGCTCGCGCCGTACTTCCTCGATCGCATTTGGACTTTCGCCCGACGGCATGCGCCAAACGGCTGTTTCACCCAAAGCGTACAGCTCGTTACGGTCTTGCGGTGTCAAATCGGCTGTATCGGGAAGGATGACGATGGGGGCTTCAAGCCCTTTGGCACCATGCACCGTCATGACCCGGATCTTGCCACCAGCACCCTCCATCTGGCGCTTGATCTGCACGTCATCGGTTTGAAGCCATGTCAAAAAGCCAGTCAAACTGGGCACTTCATTGCGCTCATAGGCCAAGGCCTGCGCCAGTAGCGCGTCAATTCCGTCTTCTGCTTCTGCTCCAAGCCTGGCAAGAAACTTGCGTCGGCCATCATGCCGGGTCAGGGCGCGTTCGATCAGATCAAACGGGCGCAAATAGTCGGCATGATCGCGCAAATCCGCAAGAATAGAGATGATTTCTGTGTGTTCCGGCGCATGGCGAAGCGCTTCCCAAAGATACCCTTTGCGTGGCTGCGCCAGTGCGTAAAGTTCAGCCTCTGTCATGCCCAGCAATGGGGATCGCAGCAATTCCGCCAGTGCCAGATCGTCTTCGGGCAGCGTCAGGAAGGCCAACAACGCCTTGATGTCCTTTACGGCCATCTCGCCACCAAGATGAAGCCGGTCAGCGCCGGCAATCGGCAGGCCTGCCGCCTTGCAAGCCCGGATCACCTCGGAAAACAGGGGCGAGCGGCGGCGCACGAGGATTAAAAAATCTCCCGCCGTCACCTTGCGTGGCCCTTTGGCACCCGGAATCAGTGCTTCGGATGCCAGAATTTGCGCAATGCGCTCGGCTACCCGTCGACCCAGTTCGGCAGTATGGTGTTCCCCTGCAATCAGATCGACCGGATTTGTCCAATCCTCATCTTCAGGGTTTGATGAAGGGGCAATGGGGGGCCAGATTTCCACGCGTCCGGGCATGGATTCTTGAAATGCGATGTGATGCGACCGCCCGCCAAGCGCGGGGTGCAGCGGCTCGGGAAAGGTTGCGTCAACCAGGTTCAAAATGGCAGGCGAAGACCGGAAAGAGTGTTCCAGTTCAAGGATTTGAAAAGGTGCTCCAACATTGTCCAACCGGTTGCGGAAAGTCTCGCGCATACGAGAAAATGCCGAGACATCTGCACCTTGGAATGAATAGATCGACTGTTTCTGATCGCCCACGACAAAGATTGTCCGATCCAGATCGCGCGCGCCTTCGCCGGATGTGAACTCCTGCGCCAGCAGCTCAATCACGCGCCACTGATCAGGGGAGGTATCTTGTGCTTCATCCACAAGAATATGGTCAATCCCGCCATCCAGCCGAAACAGAACCCATTGCGCAACGGCCGGGTCTGTCAGCAAAGCCTTGGCGCGCGCAATCAAATCATCGAAATCCAGCGCACCACGCAGGGTTTTGCGCTCGGCATAGATTGGCAGAAAGCCGGCCGCGAACTGGTGTAGGGCGGCGCTTCGGTCAACAGCGCGCAATCCCAGGCGCAGCGGGCGCGCATCCTCGACGCGCCGCATCAGATGGGCGAGCCTGTCTCCCAGTTCACCAAGCGCCTGCCGCGTGTCCTTGGTCGGGAAGCGGTCGGTTTTGGCGGCAAAGGGTGCTTTTGCATCGGCCCCATACAGGAACAGGTTTTCAAGCTCAGGTAGCACACCAGGTTGAGGCGTTGCCCAACTCACCTGGCCAAGCCTCAGGGCTGCCTTGACATCACTCTCCTTGCCTTTGGCCATGATAGAGACGACTTCCGGCATCCAAAGCGACTCATCGCCCAGAATGACCTGTGCCAGAAGCGCCTCGGCGGTCAGGTCGGCGGGTAAATCGAACAGCTTGGCAAGTTCGGCACGCGACAGGGGGCGAGACAGGCGCTGCGCTTCGCGCGTAACCTCTGCAGCTAGCTGGCTGAAATCTTCGCCAGTATAGATCGTTGCGAGGGCAGAAAGCGTCTCTGCCAAGGCAGAATCGGCCATTTCTTCGATAATTTCTTCCCGCAGTAACTTGGCCGCCCGGTCGTCAAGTTCGGTAAACTGCGGTGAGACGCCCGCTTCCAGCGGGAAGCGTCGCAGCAGTGTGGCACAAAAGCTGTGGATGGTTTGAATCCGCAATCCGCCGGGGGTTTCAATCGCGCGGGCAAACAGGCGGCGTGCTTCTGCCAATGTGGCCGGTTCGACGCTTCCCTCAATGCCAAGCGCCTCCAGTGCCGGACGCAGCGTTTCTTCTGGCATCATGGCCCATTCGCCCAGCCGCGCGAACAGCCGGTTCTGCATCTCCGAGGCTGCGGCTTTGGTATAGGTGAGGCATAGGATCCGGGCGGGATCGACCCCGGACAGCAGCAAGCGCGCCACCCGGTCTGTCAACACCCGTGTCTTGCCGGAACCGGCATTGGCAGCGAGCCATGTCGACCATCCGGGGCGGGCGGCATCAACCTGACGTTGGCTGGCACTGTCACGCATCCTCTGCCCCTACGATTTCGGGTGTTGCGGTTTGGGTCATTTCCCATTCGCCAAATCGCGCCAAATGATCGTAATCGCCAGCAAAATTCGTTTCAAACATGGCCCTGCGCGAGGTATATCCGGTTTCGCGCTGTGAATAGCGCGCAATCAGCCGATGCAGAGCCTCCCATGTCTGGCCCGAGAGTTCGGCCGTGATTTCTGTCGTCACCATTTTGGGTGAAGAACCAAGGCCGAGATAGGTGATCCGCGCCACTTCCGTCGGCCCGATCTGGCCAAATGCGCCACGTTCAGCCATGCAGGCTGCCAGAAGCAATTGCTTGTCAAAGCTGGCTTGCTGCGCAGGTGTTGGTGGGTTTCCGGTTTTGTAATCAAGGATATGCAGGCGACCGTCTGGCAATATGTCAATGCGGTCCGGCGTGCCCGACAGGATGAAATCCAGCGGTGCCAGGCGAATGCGCCCCTTTTCCTCAAGGCTGACCGGAGTGCCGCCCAGCATACCGTCATGTTCCAGAAAGAAGTCCGCCGCCCGCGCCAGCCGTGCCATCCAGAGCATTCTTGCAGCAGGCCAGGGCACTTCTTCGATCAGCACGCTTTCGGCTACAGAAAGCAGAACAGACCGGGCGGCATCACGATCATGCTGGCCGCGCATCCGGACATAAGTTTCCAGAATTTTATGCAGAGTTGAGCCGCGCAAACGGGCATCCGGAACCGGGTGCATGGGGTTGAGGGGGTATAGCCGCAAGATGTAGCGGGCATATATTTCGTAAGGATTTCGGATCAATGTTGCGATACGGGTAAGCGGCAGTTCACGCGGGCGATGTGCCAAGGGGGGGCGAGGGGAGGGGCGGCGGGCCAAGGGCGTTTCCGCTGCCGGTTTTTCCAGCGCATCAGCCATGTGCAGCCACAGCCTGCCGCGCGCGCGCATGGCCTCCAGCGCTGCGGGGCCCTGGCGCGCAGGCAGTCCGCCCAACAGATTGGTCAGCCGATTGAGCCAACGTGAAGGCACGGTTTCAGCCTCGGCGTCTCGACGAGCGCGGCTGAGAACAACGCGCGGGGCTCCGATCGCCATTTGGTAATCATGCGCTGACAGGCCAATCTGCCGCTCTGGCAGGCTGAGCCCCGCATCCTTGCGCATGCGCCGGTTCAGCCATGGGTCCGGTGCGGGCAGTTTGGGCCAGATCCCGTCATTCAGGCCTGCAAGAATGACCAGATCCGCGCCGTTGACCCGCGCTTCCAAGGTGCCCTGAATCACAATCTGCGGATGCACGCCGCGATCATCCCGCACTTCGCCGCGCTGTAACACGGAGTCGAACAGGTTGCGGTAGTCATGCACAGCCAAAACGCCTGCGATGGGCGCTTCGAACTGCAACTCGTCTAACAAGCGGCGGGCCTCTTGCCCTGCCGCTCCCTGCCAAAGTTTGCCACTCTCGGTGCCCCAAGGGCCGCAAGACATGGCCTCTGCCACAGCCAGGTGGCGCTCCAGATGCAGCGAAAGATTTTGCCGTCTGATATGTGCCAAGCCTGACAGTTGGCTCCCGATCCAGTGAGCCCAATTTGCGGCTTCGGGATGCTTCTGCGTGGAAGCCCAAAGCGCCAGACTTTCGGCGGTCGGAAAAGGGGGGCCCTTGCGACGCAGCGAAAGTTCCAGTTCACGGGTGAACAGAAGGTGCTGGCCGCGTTCGGCTCCGCTGCCCGTCAGCGGATGCTTCAACAAGGTGATCAGGGCTTCGGAGGTCAGTTTTTGGCCGAACAGAGACAGAATATGTCGCAAGAACCGCCCTGGTGCGGTGAGAGGCAGGGGGCGGCCGGCCGAGTCGTCCGGTACCAGGCGCCAACGATCCAGCGCGGCTTCGACCTGACGGGTCAGGCCACGATCGGGTGTGATCAGGGCTGCGCTCACCCCTTGCTCTGCGGCCTCCCGCAAGATCAGGGCAACGGCAAGTGCCTCATCTCGCGGGCTGTCAGCCTCAATCAGGGTCATGTCGCGTGTTGCAAGGTCCAGATCATGCAAATGCTGGCCTTCGGTAAGCCATTGATCGGTGACAGGGGCAGGCCTCAGCGACAGTGAGACCAGCCGGTTGCGGGCGGGGCAGGGGGCGGGCGCGTCCGTCCAGCGCTTGACTGTTTCGGGCCGACAGGCCAGTGCATCGAACAGCTTGCAATACCGATATTGTGGGTGATCCTCGGCTGTCAGGGCATCGTTCATGCCCTCCCACACCGAATTTGGCTGATCGAAATCATAGCCCGGTAGAACGATCATCCCATTGGCGAGGCCAGACACGGCCTGCATAAGCATGAGTGTGGTTTTGCGCGATCCGGTCGATCCCGCAACAATGACAGGCCCGGGAGGCGGGCTGTTTTGCCATAGCCCTGGCAGGGCTTCGATCACCCGTCGCAGCCGCGCCTGTGGGTCCGGGGCCTCGTCTGAGGCAAAAAACGTCTCTAGAATGGCCAGAAACGCCTGACTGCGTGACCAGTGCGCGGAATGGTTCGAGACATCCAGTGTGGCGATCTGATCAGGCGTCACACCCTCGCCCTGCATTTCGTCCATCAGGCTGGCGAGGCTGTCGGCCAGATCGAAAACAGCGGCACGCGGTGCCAGATCGGGCTGTGCCTCCAGCAAGCCAAGCACCAACTGTGTCAGCTCCAGCCTGCGTCGCAATCCGGGCACCGAGGGAGGAATGCCCAGTCGTGCGGCTTCGGGTGACAGGTCTGTGACCAGTCGCAAGCGCGGCAAAAGGATGGCGCCCTCCGCCGTGAGCAGTTGGCTGACGCGACGGCGCATGCGCTGGCTGTTGAGAAACACCGTCACCTTCGCCATGGCTTCCGGGGGGTGCCCCGCCATACGTCGATGCAGCCCGGCAACAAATTGCGCCGGAAAGTCGATCCCGGGGGGCAGGGCAAACAGGTTATCCATTGGCAAGCAGCTTTTCCGCCAGCGCGATGCCTTCGGGCCGTCCGACATCGGCACAACCCCCCTTATGCACCAGACCGAAAGCGCGGCCACGCGCAATCGCATTGTCCCACAGGACGTTCAAAGAAAAGGCATCCTGTTTGATTGCCTTCAGTCCATCCGTGCGGGTGATATGGGCCCCGATATAGGTGTGGCCGGGGCGGCCTTGCGCGCGGGTCAGCCGATGGTCCGCATCCATGACAAAATCGCCGGTGCCATGGTGCCCGGTAAAGTCTGCGGCTGGCAGCAAGAGCAGCAACACATCCATGCGGGCTGGATCCCAAGCCTCTGCCAACTGCTTCAGGGGGTTTTGGCCTGTCCAGACCCCATCGCTGTTCAGCACAAAAACCGGGTCCGCCGCCAAAAGCGGCAAGGCGGCCCGCAGGCCGCCGCCGGTTTCCAGAATTTGGGCGCTTTCATCTGAAATCAGGATGTCGGGCCGTTCTCGCAGATGATCCCGGATCTGCTCTGCCAGGTAATGCGTGTTCACTACGGTTCTCAGCCCCGGAAGTGCCTGGGCCAGGGCATGATCCAGCAGGCATTTTCCGCCAACCTCGATCAAGGGTTTGGGGCGATTGGCCGTCAGGGCACCCATCCTTGTGCCGAATCCTGCGGCGAAAATCATCAGGGCGTTGGGCATTGATCGGCGATCCTTGCGAGGCGTTCTGGGCTGGGTGCGGGCAGCAGCTCATTGCATAGCGGGGCCAACCGCGCCAGCGCCGGATGGCTGAGGTTTTGCTGCAATTGAAGCCAGACTCGTGGTATCAAGTGCAAGTAACCGGGCTTGCCGCCATGCAGGCAGAGGCGCGCAAAAATACCCAGGATGCGCAGGGCTCTTTGTGTGCCGAGTGTGGCATAGGCGGCGGCAAATGCTGTTTCACTTTTGCCGCTGACCAAACGGAAAGTGGCGCAGGTTTCGGCTTCGACCTCCGGGCGCACATCGCGGCGGGCGTCTTGCAGAAGCGAGACCAGATCATATTCTGGCTGGCCAGCCTGAGCCAGTTGGAAATCCAACAGCCCAACGCGTGCCAAGCCTGTTCTTTCCGGCAACCAAAGCAGGTTTTCAGCATGGAAATCCCGCAAGATCAGAACACGCGGCCCATCGGCGTGGCGAGCCAGTGCTTCGGTCAGGGTCGCAATGAAATCGGCAGTGTCGCAGCGTGTTCCTGTAATGCCAAAGCGATACCAGTCCAGTGCGAAAGCTGCGGCTTCGGCCCAATCCTGTGCTGTCAGATCGGGGAGCCCTGGCGGGAGAGGAGCGTTTTGCAGGTGGAGAAGCGTGTGGGCGGCCTCGGCATAAAGCTCTGTTTCAGCCGAGGGATCGCTGGCAAGCAGGCGCGCATAAATGCCATCGCCCAAGTCTTCCAGCAACAAAAAGCCGTTTTCCAGGTCTTTGGCCAGGACGCGTGGTGCCGAAAGGCCAAGCGCTCCCAGATGCTGCGCGATGGCAATGAAGGCCGCCGGGTCATCGCCGCGACCGGGAGGGGCGTCCATCAGAACGGCCGTCTCGCTGCCAAGGCGCAGCCGATCATAGCTGCGGTCTGACGCATCGCCGGCGAGAAACCGTCTCTCGGCGGCCCCCCAGCCGCAGGCCTCCAGAAAGCGCTGCGATAGATCAAGTCTGGTCATGCGATCCCCTCCAGCAAGGGGTGATCGACCGGGTTGAATGTCACCCGACGCCCATTCTCCTCTGTCGAAAATGCAAGGTGCAGGGCATTGGGCGGGGCCAGATCGCCCAGGCGATCCGGCCATTCAACCAAGCAAATCGCGGTTGAAAAGGCGGCTTCCAGCCCCAGCTCCATGACCTCATCAGGATGTGAGAGGCGGTAGAGGTCGGCATGCCAAATCTCTGCCCCGCTACCTTCATAGGTCTGAATCAGTGTGAATGTGGGCGAGGGCACGTCGATCTCGTGCCCCATCAGCGCTCTGATCACTGCGCGGGAAAAATGCGTTTTTCCAGCACCGATCTGGCCGGAGAGCAGCAAGACCTCCCCAGCCCTCAGCTTTGGTGCGAGGTGTCTGGCGAGCCTGTCAGTGGCCGCCTCATCGGGCAGGAACAAGGATGCAAT
Organism: uncultured Gemmobacter sp.; assembly: GCA_937983495.1. GTDB lineage: Bacteria > Pseudomonadota > Alphaproteobacteria > Rhodobacterales > Rhodobacteraceae > Gemmobacter. The sequence goes on from CALKAA010000112.1 coordinate 26,386, forward strand.
CATGTGGGACAGTTTTACCGCCCACTCCGGCACCCGCAAGCAGGATCAGGCGCGTTTCAGTTGACGCTCGAGGTGTAGCGCGTGTCCGCTAAGGGTATCTCGTTCGGGAGTGCTGAATTTGACCAAAGTGGCACCACCAGGCAAGGCGCGCAATTCGCAACGGATCAGCCTGCCATCCAGCAGACGCACTTCGCCCGCCAGCATGTCACAATTTGCGGCCGTGTTACAAAATGCTTCGGCTTCTGCCCAGAAGCTGCTGGGGGCGCAGCGGTCTTGCCACCATTTGCAAATCTGTTTGAGACTGGTCTGGCCAAGGCTGCTGGCCGGATCATGGTCCCACAGGGCGGCGTAGCTGGAATTGGCAAGCACCAGCGCCCCACCCGAGGAAAAGACCGCGACGGCTTGATCCAGGGCATCCAGCACCGATTGGCCAAGCTCCAGATCTGCCCGAAAGCGCCGGATGCGCGACATTTCGGTCGAGATGTCATCAAACATCAGGGCCAATGCCCCATTGGGGTGCGGGCGGCCGACCAATCGGTAAGTCTGCCCGGATGGCAGGTTCCAGGTTTCTTCATAAAGGCCAGAGGAGGCGGCCTTTTCCAGCTCGCTCATCTGTTTGCGCCAGCTTCGATAATCTTTCGGCTCCGGGATCATGTTGCGGTCCCGCATGGCATCCAGAAAGGCAAAAAGTGTTGGGCGTGCCGAAAGAAAATCTGGCGGCAGTTCACAGAGGTCCAGAAGCGCCGGATTGAACAGGGCCAACTGTCGCTGCCTGTCAAAGATGGCAAGGCCGGTGGGCAGATGAGCAAAAGTCTTGGTCAGGGTCTGGGTGAAGTCGCGCAGCGACGATTCGGCCTTGACCGTTTGATCGCAGGGCGTTGCGTAGAACAGCCGCTCATTGCCATCTTCTTCATGTGTCACGTCATACCAGTTGCCTTCGCCATTGGGTGAGGGCAGTTTGTGTCGGTGGCTGGTAAAGCCTTGTGTCACATGAGTGGCCGTCATGCGCCCGTCAAACAGTCTGGGCAGCGGCCAGGTCAGATCACGACCTGCTTCAAGCCTGGTGGCGGCCTCAGCCAGATAGCGGGCATTGGCCCAGATGACCTCACCCGTCGCGCTCTCGCGCCAGATCAGCATCGGGCTGCGCGCAATCGCGGCACGAAGATGCTGAACCTCTTGATGCAGGGCCTTTTGTGTCAGCAGATCCTGATTACCCTTTTCAGGCAGGCTTTCGGCCTCATGCAGCGCAATACGGGTCAGGCCGCCCCGCAGTTCGGCTTCGACAGCCAGCATGCTACCGTCTGGCTGTGGCTCTGTCAGGGCGATCTGGCCGACCTCGTGCAGAACGGCCAGCCGTTGTTCCACCTCTGGAAAACGGGGGGCGAGATAGGCAAGCAAACGCAACCATGGCGACCCATTTCCACCTTGCGCGATCAGTGCCCGCGCCGAGGGGGTGGCGTCGATCAGCATATCGCCGTCGAACAGAAAGGTCGTGCCGCCGCTGCGATCCGCGAAAACTGTGGTGGATGTGTTGTCGCCGCTGCTGTGCAGGGCGGCAAGAAGGAAGATGCTGCCAAGGGCGATCAGCCCACAGGTCAACACCAGCACCATTGAGGGCACCCAATCCGTCAGCATGTCGAATCCCCAAGCATTCTGCCTTTGGAGCAGCTTGCAGATGGAAGGTTAATGCTTGGTTAAGGCTGCTCTGGCCCGACTTGGCCTGAACCGGCGGCCTTGGCTTACATGTTCAGCGGATTTTGCCCCAATGGCCCGGCTGGTGCCACGATGCGTGCCAGTGGCCAGTGCAGTTCGACAATGGCCCCGCCGCCTGCCTCCGGTGCCAGATTGGCAAAGGACAGCCGCGCGCCAGTTCGTTCCAACAGCGTTTTGGCAATGAATAGACCAAGCCCCATACCTTCATATTCGGGGCGCTGATCCTGTCTTGCGGTTGGGTCCTGGCCTGGCCTTCGGCTGCGCAGGAAGGGCTCACCCAAACGCCCCAGTTCATGCGCCGGATAGCCGGGGCCATCGTCGCGAATACGCATCACCAACTGATCTGCGCTCCATTCCGCTTCGACAGTGACGGTGGATCGGGCGAAATCCACGGCATTCTGGATCAGGTTGCGTAGCCCGTGCAGCACTTCGGGTTGCCGCTGCACCAGCAGATCGGACGCATCGGGCTGGGGTGGGATCAGCGTAAAGGTAACGGTTTTGCCGCGCGCCATATGCGGTTCTGCCGCCTCGGCCAGCAGAGATGAAAGCGGCGCTTGCCGTAGGTGCAGGTCATCCCTCCCTGCCCTGCCCATGCTGCGCAGGATCTCGCGGCAGCGGTCAGCCTGTTCCCGGATCAGCCGGGCATCCGATTGCAGGTCCGGTTGATCGTCCAACTCGTCGATCAGCTCTGTGCTGACCAGCTTGATGGTTGCCAGAGGCGTGCCCAACTCATGCGCTGCTGCGGCAACAACGCCGCCAAGATCGGTCAGCTTCTGTGCCCTGGCCAGCGCCATCTGAGTGGCCAGCAGGGCCTCTTGCATGGCATGGATTTCTGCCGAAACGCGATGGGCATAAGAGCCGAGAAACAGAATTCCGATCACCACAGCCAGCCAGAAGCCAAAGGCAAACAGCGGTGGCAGGCTGAAGGTCATGCCGTCAGGCAGCGACAGCGGCAAATGCGTCACTGACAAGGCCGAAACACAGGCAATCGCAGCCCCGCCCAGAACCAGTGTCGCCCGTGCTGTCAGGGCCGTTGCCGAGATTGTCACGGGGGCTACGATCAGCAACACAAAAGGGTTGGTCAATCCGCCGGTCAACCATAGCAACAGCGCAAGCTGCGCCAGATCGAAGCTCAGCACCAGAAACACCTGATGCTCTGAAAGCCGGGTGTTTTCTGGGTAGAGAAATTGCAGGAACAGATTGCCAACGACAGACAGGCCGATCACCAGCATGCAAAGTCCGATTGGCAGACCGATGCCAAAGAGGCGGTGCGCTATCAGCAGCGTCACCCCCTGTCCAAGAATGGCGGCCCAGCGGATCAGAGTCAGGGTGCGCAGTTGCAGCACACCGCCGGAGGAGGGAAAGGCAAGTTCGGTCATGGGGTGGCGTCCTGCCGCAGTTGCGGATTTGCCATTGTTAAAAGGCCTGTCATGCGGGATCAATGCGCCCGGAAACAGCGCAGGTGCATGATGCAGAAACTTTATGCCGGAATTGCCGTGGCAGCCCTGGCCGGGATCGTGGTCGGGCCGCTGGTCTATCGCCAGATCAACAGCTCAACTGACCCCTTCATGGCGTGTCGTCAGGGGGCTGTGGGGGGTGGCGCAATTGGCGGACCGTTCACGCTGATCAATGGTGATGGCCAGACGGTGACCGATGCGCAGGTCATCACCAAACCGTCTCTGGTATATTTCGGCTATACCTTCTGCCCGGACATTTGCCCCTTTGATGCGGCGCGCAATGCGCAAGCTATCGACCTGCTGGAGGGCAAGGGGGTGGACGCCCAGCCGGTCTTTATCTCCATCGACCCAAAACGGGATACGCCCGAGGTGATGAAAGATTTTGCTGCGAACTTGCATCCGAAAATGGTGGGGCTGACGGGCAGCGAAGAACAGGTCAAAGCGGCCTCGCTGGCTTACAAGACATATTTCAAGGCGCAACCGGCAGAGGATGAGTTTTACCTCGTTGATCACTCGACCTTCACATATCTGGTCTTGCCGCAGATTGGCTTTGTCGAGTTTTTCAAGCGGGAAACCACGCCGGAGCAGATGGCCGAGACCACAGCCTGTTACATAGAAGCTGCGAAAGGCCTGCCACAAAATTGACCTTTGGCCCAAAGCGGCCTAGGTATTACACGGGTGGCGTGAAACGGGGATGAGGCAATGATGGATGATCTGAGCGCCGAGCTGGGCCCGGACCGCACGTTGCTGCTGGTCGATGATGATGAATCCTTTGTGAAGCGCCTCGCCAAAGCGATGGAGAAGCGCGGCTTTATCACGGAAACGGCCGAAAGTGTCGCGGCTGGCAAGGCCATTGCGCAAAGCCGCCCGCCCGCCTATGCGGTGGTTGATCTGCGTCTGGAAGATGGCAATGGTCTCGATGTGGTCGAGGCTCTGCGTGAGCGTCGTCCGGATTGCCGTATTGTGGTTTTGACAGGATATGGGGCCATTGCAACGGCCGTCGCAGCTGTGAAAATCGGCGCTACAGACTATCTCTCAAAGCCTGCGGATGCCAATGAAGTGACCAATGCGCTTCTTGCGCGCGGGGAGGTTTTGCCAGAACCACCCGAAAACCCGATGTCGGCAGATCGGGTGCGTTGGGAACATATTCAGCGTGTTTACGAGATGTGCGATCGCAATGTTTCGGAAACCGCGCGCCGTTTGAACATGCATCGGCGCACGCTGCAACGCATCCTCGCAAAGCGTAGCCCGAAATAAGATTGCCGATTGGTCAATGCAGGATTATAAGCATGGGTAATATACCCGTGCTGGTATTCTTTGGTGCTTGCTAAAGATCGCCAGAAATCCACAAAATGCCAGAAAACCCGCAAAGGAATGCCAGATGGACCTGAACGCGCTTTCGCTGAAAGAATTGAAAGACCTGCAATCCCAGATTGCGCGCGCTATTGCCTCTTATGAAGATCGCAAGAAGAAAGAGGCTGTCGCAGAGCTTGAGGATCGTGCGCGCCAGATGGGATTCTCCCTTGCCGAATTGCTGGGCACTTCACCGGTGCGCAAACGAGCGCCTGCATCGGCCAAATACGCCAATCCCTCGAATCCGACGGAAACCTGGTCTGGCCGTGGCCGCAAACCGCGTTGGTTTGAGGCTGCGCTGGCCGAGGGCAAATCCCCCGAGGATATGGCCGTTTAAGAATACCCGGCGGTTTAGCTGTCGATTTCCTGCAATAACGCCAAGTGCCGGGCTGTATAAGCAGCCCGCACTTCAACAGGCGGGCGCAGGCGGATCTCCACCTCGCACATGACAGCTTCGGCCGGGCGGCCAAAAAGGCGGTTGGCCTCTGTCACATCAAAGCCGGCAATTTGCACGGCCTCCAGCCATGCCGAAATCTTGTCTGCACTTTTGATGGATTTCTTGACCGTGGCCGGCAACTGCGCAGGAAGCCCAAAGCGAAGATGAATGGCTGCCGTCAGGCGCTGGTCCAATTCGCCATATGCGCTGCCAATCGCAGCTTTCACCGGGCTGATCATATCACCAATCACATATTCCGGCGCGTCATGCAAAAGGGCGGCCAGCTTCCATTTAGGGTCAATACCCGGATTTTGCAGAGCAAAAATCCGCTCTACCAGAATAGAATGTTCAGCGACCGAATAAGGGTGATCGCCCAAGGTCTGACCATTCCAGCGCGCGACAAAGGCCAGGCCATGCGCAATATCTTCTACCTCAATATCCATTGGGGTCGGGTCCAGCAGGTCCAGCCTGCGCCCTGACAGCATCCTTTGCCATGCCCTTTTCATCTGGCCCTCCCTTTGTCACAGCATTGCCGCGTGGCCTTGGCCAAGGCAAGGCGGCAGGGAAAACAAGGGCAGATGACGATTTCTGCTGAAACTTCGTGCCGCTTGTCGCTATCAGCGCTGATGTGTCGCATAAGGCAATCCGTCGTCCTGCCCATATGGCGACGCTTCAAGGCCGCTCATCGCTCAGGGAATGCACTGATGACCTCCTCTTCCACGAACTTCGTCCTCACCGTCACCTGCCCTTCCACGCGCGGGATTGTTGCGGCAATCTCGGGCTTTCTGGCCTCGCAGGGCTGCAACATCACAGACAGCGCGCAGTTTGACGACCGTGAAACCGGTCGCTTTTTCATGCGCGTGACTTTCGCCAGCGAAGATGGTGTCAGCGCCGTCGCCTTGCGTGACCAGTTCGCCGCCATCGCCACCCCATTTGGCATGGAATGGCAGATCGGCGCGGCGGGCGAAAAGATGAAGGTCATCATCATGGTTTCGCGCTTTGGCCATTGCCTGAATGACTTGCTCTACCGCTCCCGTATCGGTGCCCTGCCGATCGAGATCGTGGCTGTGATCTCTAACCATATGGATTATCAGAAAGTCGTGGTGAATCAGGATATTCCTTACTACTGCATCAAGGTGACCAAAGAAAACAAGGCGCAGGCCGAGGCTGAACAGATGCGCATTGTTCGCGAAACCGGGGCGGAGCTGATCGTTCTGGCCCGCTACATGCAGGTTCTGTCGGAGGAGATGTGCGCTGCCATGTCGGGGCGCATCATCAATATCCATCACTCCTTCCTGCCCAGCTTCAAAGGGGCCAACCCCTACAAGCAGGCCTTCGAGCGTGGCGTAAAGCTGATCGGGGCCACCTCGCATTACGTCACCACCGATCTGGATGAAGGCCCGATCATCGAGCAAGACATCATCCGCGTGACCCATGCTCAATCGGGTGAAGACTATGTCAGCCTTGGCCGTGATGTGGAGGCGCAGGTTCTGGCCCGCGCGATCCATGCCCATGTTCATCGCCGGGTCTTTCTGAACGGAAACAAAACCGTGGTGTTCCCTCCGTCGCCAGGCAGCTTTGCGTCTGAGCGGATGGGCTGATACCGGATCGGTGTATCAGCGGCGATCACGCCGCTTTTCGCGGTGCGGGCAGGGTCTCTGCCTGCATCGCTTATTCCGGCGGCAGCATCGCTTGCAGCGTTTCCAGATGGTCGGCCTCGGCGGCGGGTTTGTCATCGCGGATGCGGTTGATCCGTGGAAAACGCATCGCCACGCCGGATTTGTGCCGCGAGGAGCGGTTCAGACCTTCGAACGCCACCTCCACCACCTTGCTGCGCGCGACCGAGCGCATGGGGCCAAAGCGCTCGATCGTGTGGGTGCGCACGAAACGGTCCAGTTCTTTCAACTCGGCATCGGTGAAGCCGAAATAGGCCTTGCCCACTGGTACCAGTTCATCCCCGTTCCAGACGCCAAAGGTGAAATCGGAATAATAGCCCGAGCGTTTGCCATGCCCGCGCTGCGCGTACATCAGAACGGCGTCAATCAGGAACGGGTCACGCTTCCATTTGAACCACGGGCCCTTCACCCGCCCGGCCAGATAGGCACTATCGCGGCGTTTGATCATCACGCCTTCAATCACCGCCTCGGGCGGATTGGCGCGTAGTGCGGCGAGGGCCTCCCATGTCGCAAAGGGCAGTTGCGGCGAAAGGTCGATCTGCGGCCCTTGTGGGAGTTCGGCCAGAACAGCGCGGCGGCTATCATAAGGCAGAGCACGCAGGTCACGCCCCTGCCAGATCAGCACATCATAAAGCCTCAGCCCTGCCGGATGGCTGCGCAGTAGCGCTGCGCTCACTGTCTTCCGATTCAGTCTTTGTTGCAATTCGGCAAAGCTTCCGATCTGCACCCCGCGCCGCACCAGCAATTCGCCATCTACTGCGCCCTCGAAATCCATCAGGGCAATCACATCGGGAAAGGCCCCGCTGATATCCTCGCCAGTGCGGGAATAGAGCCGTTTCAGCCCGCTATCGCTGACCGCCTGCACCCGAATTCCATCCCATTTCCATTCCGCTGCATAATCGGCCGGGTCCAGCGCTGACAGCGCCTCAAAATCGGTTGCGGTCGACAGCATCACAGGGCGAAACGGCACACGGCTCGCAGCTTCTGGCCGTGGCCCTCCCGCGCCCCACGCAAAGAGATCTGTATACGGGGGCACCAGCGCGTGCCAGATTTCCTCCACATCAGCCAGGGGCAGGCCCGCCCAAGTGGCAAAGCTGCTGCGCGCCAGCCGGGCCGAAACACCCACCCGCAGCGCCCCGGTGGCCAGCTTCAAATAGGCATAGCGTTCCGACGGGCCCAAGCTATCCAGCCGCGCAGCAATCACGCCGGGCAGCCGGGCTTTTGGCGTTTCGGTCAGCTCAGCCACAACCAAGGACAAGCTGGGTGTATCACTGCCGTTTATGGGCCAGATCAGGGCAATCGTCTCGGCAAGATCGCCCACAAAATCATAGCTTGCAGTAAAGAGTTGCGCATCTACCCGAGTTTCTGTCAGCCCGCGTAGCAGGCTTGGTGTCACCTGCCGCAACCGCAAATCATAGCTTGCAGTAAAGAGTTGCGCATCTACCCGAGTTTCTGTCAGCCCGCGTAGCAGGCTTGGTGTCACCTGCCGCAACCGCAAATCGCCGGTCAGCGCCGCGAGCATCAACCCACGATCCGGGTCGGCTTGGCTGGCAAAGGTCGCGGCCAGCAACTGCTCCTTGCGCCCCCGCTGTGGCGTGAAGGCAAGGCGTTCCAGCAAGGTGGCAAAGGCGGTCAGGCTCATTCAGCCTCCTCCTCATAGCCCACCATATGCAGGGGCCGCGCTGCACGGCCTTGCATCTCACACCAGCGCATGAGGGCATCTTCACGGCCATGGGTGATCCAGACTTCGCCGGGGTTCACCTCCGCGAGGGTTGCCGTCAGTTGGGGCCAGTCAACATGATCCGAGATGATCAGGGGCAGTTCCACGCCTCTTTGCCGGGCCCGCGCGCGCACCTGCATCCAGCCCGAAGCAAAGCAGATCACTGGATCAGGAAAGCGTTGCACCCAAGGAGAGGCAAAGGCCGAGGGCGGTGCAATCACGATGGCTCCGGCGTAATCACCCTTCTTGCCGCGTGACTCGGTTGCGGGGCGCAGGTCTCCAAGCTCAATCCCCTGCGTGATGTGATACTCGCAAAGGCGCTGCAAGGCACCGTGAATATGGATCGGGGCGTCCCACCCTGCCAGCCTCAGTGCCGCGATCACCCGCTGCGCCTTGCCAAGCGCATAGGCACCGACCAGATGCGCCCGGTCCGGGTAGGCCGCCACGCTTGCCAAGAGCCGCGCGATCTCCGCCTCGGGCGGCGGATGGTGGAATACCGGAAGCGCAAAGGTGGCTTCGGTCACAAAGATGTCACAGGGCATTGGCTCAAACGGGGCGCAGGTGGGCGTTGGCGCCCGGGCATAATCGCCTGATACCACAATCCGTTGGCTGCCCGCCGTCACCGAGATCTGAGCCGACCCCAAAACATGCCCGGCGGGGTGAAAGCTGACCTCCACATTGCCCAGTCGCAGCGGCCCGTCCGCCTCCTGCCTTTGCATGGCAAAGCCTTCTCCATATCGGATCGCCATGATGTCGAGCGTTTGGCGCGTTGCCAGTACGGCACCATGACCGGCCCGGGCATGATCGGCATGGCCATGCGTGATCATGGCGCGTGGCACCGGGCGTATCGGGTCAATGTAGAAATCCCCCTCAGGGCAATAGAGACCTTCGGCCCGCGGGATCAGCAAGGACTGTTGGGGCAAACGCGGCCTCCTGTGAGGGCACGGCCTGCGCCCCTGCCTAGGATATGCGCCTCGTAAGGATATTTCCAAGGGGACAAGCGGGAGACGAACTGAGCCCGTTTTGCCGTTCCGATCCACAAACTTACCCGCGAAAGCGTCTCGGTGTGGAGGTTGTAATGACGAAGGCGTTATCATCGCACCAAACGATATGGCTCTCGGCGGGGCCGTTTCCGTTACAGCCCGAAGCGGGGGGATGAAATCGCAATAATGAAAGCCATGCGTATCAAGTTTCGCCACTGTTAAAGCGAAGGAAACACAGGAAATGCCTGCACTTTCCGAAAGCGCCGAACATGACCTAAAGACGAAGCGAGAACCGTTGTGTCGTCTGCAGGATTTGCATTGCGGTAGCTCCCTTTGTCATCCCCGACACATCACCGCCGGCAATTTCTGCGCGCACAATATAGTTGCGCAAAAGTTTTTTCATGCTGGTGGCATCGGA
>CALKAA010000113.1 GCA_937983495.1 uncultured Gemmobacter sp.
GGGTGCCGTAGACGGTTTCGAACGCAAGCGCCATCTGCGCCCGCGCGCCGTGTGCACGTGCCATGGGGGTCTCCTATGTGGGGGAATTCAGGCCAGCGGCCCGGTCGTGGTGTAGTGCAGGACGACGGTGATCACCGCCGCCTTCAGCGCTGCCGCGCCCTCAACGGGCAGATCGACCGAGGCCGGGGCCTCGGGTTCTACCCAGTCGCAGACGCCGCCCAAGGTCCGGTCAGCCTCCAGCGCCGCGCCGATGGCGGCGATCAGATCGTCAAAGGCGCTGGCCCGGCCGGTGCCCGCCTGGACAACGACCTCCAGCTCGGCCCGGTGCTGGTAGTGGTAGCGCAGGGGTGACAGCGTCACCTCCGGCTCGCCCGGCTGACCGTCGCGCAAGATGATCAGACCCGCCTCAGGGATCCGCTCGGGCAGCACCTCGTCACGCAGGGTGAGGGCGGCAAGCGGCTGCAGCCGCGCGTGCAGCGCGGCGAGGACGGTTTCGCGGGTGGTTGGCATTGCTCAGAGCCTTCAAAGCCGAGCCCGAAAGACGGGTTCAGTAACGGCTGAAGTAGGTTTCGACATCGAATTCGACACTTTGGAGAGCCGTCGCGGCTCCCACATCCAAGATGGGCGCACTGCGGAGGTAGTCGGAGCCTTCCCTTTGATAAAAGCGGCCATCCGGATCAAGCATGATGTAGGACCGGTGCATGTCGACGTTGTCCTCTGGCACGATCTTGCCCGGGACTTCGCGATGGCGCTTTAGAAAATCGGAGAACTCCTTGTCAGATATCCCGAGGCCAGCAGCGCCATGAATGGGGATGACCCGCAGCGCTTTCCATCGGTCTGGTCGCAGTTCGCAAAGCGGACGAGTAAGATCATCGCCGACGTTCTCGCGGCACACGACGGTGTTAATCTTGAGCAGTGTATCGGGAGAGACGTGCCGGAAGGCCCTGAATATTTCAGCCATCCGCTCGTAACTGACCTGCGATCCCCGGTTGTCCCGCCTGCCGATCCTTTGATTCTGTTCCTCATCAAAGCTGTCCACGCTGAATCCGGCGACCGAGATCATCGGCCCGAATTCCATGATGAAGTCGTTCGTCAACAGTGAGCCGTTGCTGATGAAGGATGGTCGAAGACCAAGATTGTGAGCGAGAGCAATGGCTTGGCCAAGTTCCTTCTCAAGAAACGGTTCACCGCCCGCAAAATTGACACGGACGCTTTCTGCGATGACGGAGCCGCTTTGGAAGTCGATCCTGCGACGGTTCAGCGCTCCAAGTTCGCGCAAGATTTCCGCGTAACGACGAGAGAAAATCGACTTCTGGCCATACTTGGCGTAGCAGAAATAGCAGTCGTAGTTGCATGCTTCGAGAATGTGCCAGTTTATCGTCAGCTCAGGGATTCGAAGCATTTGCCACCGTTCATCGTCAAAAATTCACTGCAACATCAATATCATTGGCCATCAGTTTTCCGTCCGCAATAAGGAACCTGAACAGTCGGCCCGACTTCACGGCACTATAGTCATGATACTCCGCAAAGCGGTCATTGCTCAGGATGAAGGCACTGTTGTCCTGGTCGGCCAGCTTCAGCAGGTATTCGTCGGCCGCCGACTTGGTTGGAGCCACATGCGTGTTGACCGTTGTGCCCAGTGCGCGCTCAACACCTTGGGTATCGGTCTTCAGCATCGCACGGATCGAAGCGTCGAAGACCACCGTGGTTTTATATCGACCGCCTAGTTCTCGAAGCAGCGCGGAGATAGCGCGAAGTCCAATGAACGATTGCCCTTCGTAGCATGCGTTGTTTCCGTCAATCAAAAGGTGTCCGATGGTTCGTTCCAGCTTCTGGAGCTCTTCCCGGATGCGACGCTCGAGTTTCGGAATATTGTTGTCGAGGCTGCGGATTTTTCCCCTTCGGTCATTGATCACCTGCTTGGGACTTCCTGTTCCGAACTTTTCTTCGCACTCCTTGTGGATCATGGCACGTTCGTAGCTGTTGGCCGCTGATGAAAGTTCTTGCTCGAAGCGGTTCGCTCGCGCGATGTCAGCATTCAGCGTGGCGAGCTCCGACTTCAAACGATCAAGTTCTTGGGTATGCGGGCGGATCTTGGTCTCGATACGCACAAGTTCAGCGCTGTCCGCCGCGTGAGCGGCCCTAAGCCGTTCAATCTCAGGCCCAAGAGACGAAAGCCGCATCTCGGAACCGCTCAGGTCGAAGTTCAAGTGATCCGAAATGCGCTTTCTGGCCGCATTGATGTCCGAGCGGACTTTGTCGAGTGTCCCTTGATCCTTGGACAGCTGCTGCTTGGCCGAAGCCAGCTCTGACACAAGACGCGCAGCCTCGGAACGGAGCTGCTTTTGCTCTGCAGTGAAGTATTTCCAAACCACCAACGGGCTAACCTTGGCAGCATTTGCGCCGTGAAGGCGACGATTCAGGTTTGTAGTGTTGACCTCTTGATCGGCTATCTTCCTGGAAAGGTTTGTCGCGGTGATCTCGAGGCTGTCGATCTTGCCCTTCTCAATCTCTGGTCGGAAAGCCTTGAAGTCAGCTATCGAGCGCTGAAGCTCATCACGGCCCCTTTCTAGCGCCTTGAACTGATCAGCGAGCCTCTCTAGCCGAGAACGACGCCGTCGAAGCGGCTCGAGAAGATCAATCGAGGTCATTCCTGAAACCCGCCTATGCTCGGTGTCTTATGTCATTGATTATGTGCGCTAGGCTGACCTCGGTAACAAGGGGCGATGGGCAGACAGCCACCATATTGAGCGTAGGGCTGTCGGACCAGAGTTGATGCACTCAGGGTCTTTCAGCTTGATGGGGGTGGCGCCCACCCCGCCACGATCCGCCCCGGCACTGCGTCGATGGCCCGCTCAGCATCCCGAGCCAGATCCAGCCGTTTCCGCAACTTGACCTGTGGCACCAGGAGAAAGATCGGCACGGTCGTCAGCCCGCGGCCGGTTTTCGACCGGGATGCCACTGCGCGTCCCTTGCTGTTCAGCCGCCCTTCCGCAACCAGCAGGCTCGGGCCCCGGCGCCGGTAGATGAATCGCAGGCGTAGGCCGGTGCGGCGTTCCCATTCGCCGGGGGTAATGCGCCCACCGCGAGTGGATTTGCCCGCGGCCGGTGTGGGGATGGCCAGCCAGAAGCCGTTGCGCGACCGGATCAGCGGCCCCGCGTCATGCGCGCCGACGATCACCGGTGCGTTGGACCAGACCAACGCTGCGGCGTTCAGGCTTTCGCTGCCCTTAGGATAGTTGGCGAGCCGGATCGAGTTGCCGAGCCGCGTGCCCAGCCCCGCGCCGGTGATCTGGCTGCGCCAGGCGGATTTGAGGCCCGCGCCCGCCTCGCGCATCGCGGTCGTGACGGCCCTTTTACCGGCAGCGATTTCCGCCTGCATCATCGCGACGATGTCGGGATCGATTTCGAGCTTCAGTTTCATCGTGTCACGCCGGGCGCAGGTCCAGCGTCCAGATCAGCCGTTCCCGGTCGCGCAGCGGTTCCCCCTGGATGATATGGCTGTCCGCGCCGATGACGATCACGTCGCCCGGGCGCGGGGCGGCCAGATCGGCCACGCACACGTCCACCACCGTCGTGTCGCTGACGAACCGCCCCGCGCCGAAGTCGGTGACCCGATCCGGGGCGCGTCGGATGATGCGGATCGGGCGTTCCTCCGACGTGGTGGCCGAGATCCAGAGGGCCGGGGCCGCCATGGAGGCATGGGTGAAGATGC
>CALKAA010000114.1 GCA_937983495.1 uncultured Gemmobacter sp.
ACGAGATTGGTCAGTGACTGGAGTTCAGACGTGTGCTCTTCCGATCTCCTGGCACGCGCCCAAAGCTTTACAAGGTAATCCGACAGCATCACCCCGCGCTCGCCCACGACGGTATCCAGCCCGTCGGGCAGGCTGGCAATCAGAGGGCCAAGCTGTGCCTGCGCGGCGGCCTCCTGCACCTCGGCCTCACTCGCGCCAAGGCGGCCATAGGCGATATTCTCGCGCAGCGTGCCGCCAAACAGGAACACATCCTGAGACACCAGCCCGATCTGTCGGCGCAGGCTTTCCAGCGTCATGGCCGCCAAGGGCAGACCGTCAATGGTGACCCGCCCCGCTTGCGGGTCATAAAACCGGGGCAAAAGCGCCAGTAGCGTGGTTTTTCCGGCACCCGAGGCCCCGACAAAGGCCACCGTCTCGCCCGCGCGCACGGTCAGATCAATGCCCGACAAGATGGGGCGCGCGGGGTCATAGGCAAAATGCACGCCTTCAAAGGTGATATCGCCGCGCAGGGCGGGTGCAGGCTTCGCCTCTGGCGCATCCTCGATGCCCGGCGAAGTGTTCAGCAAATCCAGATAGTTACGGAACCCCGCAATGCCACGCGGATAGGTTTCGATCACGGCGGCAATCTTTTCCAGCGGACGGAAAAACACGCTGACCAGCAACAGGAAGCCGACAAAGCCGCCGCCCGAAAGTTGCCCCTGCATGACGAACCACGCCCCGGCCACCATGACCAGAACCTGCACAAAGCGTAATCCCATGTACTGAAGCGCGCCGGCCTTGGCCATCACGCCATAGGCCTGCAACTTGGTCTTGCGATAGCGCTGATTGTCGCCCGCAAACAGGGCGCGCTCGTGGCTTTCATTGGCAAAGGCCTGCACCACGCGGATGCCGCCCAACGCCTCCTCCAGCCGCACGTTGAAATCGCCCACCCGGCCATAAATCGCCTGCCATGTCCGCGTCATGCGCGCACCGAAGATCGACACCACCGCCACCATCAAAGGCACAATGGCCGCCGTCATCAGCGCCAGTTGCGGATGCAGGCTGAACATCAGGAAAAACGCCCCGGCAAAGGTCATCACCGCGATGAACAGATCCTCGGGGCCGTGATGGGCCACCTCGCCGATCTCCTCCAGATCGCGGGTCACCCGCGCCACCATCTTGCCGGTGCGGGCGCGGTCATACCAGCCCCAGCCCAGCCGGGTGAGATGGGCGAAGGCGCGGGCGCGCATCTCGGTTTCGATATTGATGCCCAGCATATGCCCCCAATAGGTCACCACCGCCATCAGCCCGGTATTCACCAGATAGACCAGCAACAGCCCCGCCCCGGCCAGAAGGGTCAGATGCCAGTCGCCCTGCGGCAGCAACTGGTCGATGAAGGCCGTGATCGCCAGCGGAAAGGCCAGCTCCAACAGGCCCGACAGCACGGCACAGCCGAAATCCAGCCAGAAAAGCCCCAGCCACGGGCGATAATAGGCAAAGAACTGGCGCAGCATCTGCTTCTTCCTGAAAAGGACAAAGACGGGCCCGAAGGCCCGCCTGAGGGGATCGGGGACCGATCAGAATTTGTGGCTGACAGACAGCGACACCCGGCGCTCCTCTCCGTAATAGCAGCTCAAGGCTGTCTGGCAGGAGGCCACATAGACCTCATCCGTCAGGTTGGTCACCGCGAGGTTGCCTGCCCAGTTTTCCGCGAAATCATAGCTGACCGCAGCATCCAGCAGTGTGGCCGAAGGCACTTTCAGCGTATTGGCATTGTCGGCCCAGCTGGAGCCGAGGAAGCGCACGCCGCCCGAAACCGTCAGCGCCTGAAGCGCCGCCGGGGTATAGGCCAGCTTGAAGGACGCCATGTTCTCCACGGTGGAATAGGGGGTCTTGCCGACCAGCGTGGCGTCCAGATCGGCTTTCACCTTCACATCCATGACCGTCGCCGAGGCATTCATCACCAGCCCATTGCCGAAATCATGCTGAGCTTCAAATTCAAAGCCTTGCGAATTCACCCGGCCCAACTGGCTATAAGTATACCCCGCGCCGTTCCACATGGATTGCGAGATGTTCTCGCGGTTGATGTCAAAGGCCGAGAAGGTGAGCATGGTCGCCTCGGAGGGCGACCATTTCACCCCGACCTCTGCCTGTCGCCCGGTTTCGGGGCTGATCGTATTGCCTGCCGAATTGCTCACCACCTGCGGGTTGAAATAGCTGGATGCCGAGGCATAGGCGGTCACGTCATTGCCAAATTCCTTCGCCAGACCCAGACGCCAGCTGGTTTCGCCATCCTTGCGGTGGGAGCCTGCCGCGCCGGTGGTGCGATCCGTGGAAACCGTGGTTTCCACTTCGTCATGGCGCAGGTTCACCGTGCCGATCCAGCCTTCGCCCCATTTGATCTGGTCTTGCAGGTAAAGGCCGAACTGGCGCTGCGTCACCACATTATCAAGGTAAGGCGTGGTCGCAGGCTGCGCGGCACCATAGACCGGGTTCACCACCGACAGGCCCGTGGCCGCGCTCGGCCATGCGACCGAGGCCTGCACCTGATCCATCTGGAACCATTTGGCATCCAGACCCACCATCAAGCGATGCGACAGCGCGCCGGTGTCGAAGGCCCCTTCCAGCCGCAGATCATTCAACGCGGTCTTGGTCTTGGTGTCATGTTCAAAGAAGATGCGCGACAAAGTGCCTGCCGCATCCGTGGGCGTGGCTGAAAAGCCCGCATAGCCATAGGCGTAAACCGAACTTTCAGATTTGTCCGATTGGCCCAGGCGGGTGTTGTTCACAACGCGCCAGCCATTGCCCAGATCATGCGCGATTTCCGACGACAGGGTGAATTGCTTGCCATCGTAATCGTCATAGCCCGGCTCGCCAGTGTTGAAGTCGCGGTCAATCCGGCCAAAGGGCGCATCCACCACGGTGCCGATATAGGGCAGCCAGCCGCCGCCGACGTGATCTTCGTTGATGGTGCCATAGGTCGCGGCCAGCGTGACATCGGTGCCGCTTGCGGTCTGGAAGCTGAGCGAGGGGGCGAGGTAGAACCGGCTGCCGGGTTCAAACACGCCCATGTCATCGGTGCGCTCGGCCTTGCCGACAAAGCGCCATTGCAGGCCCGAGGCGGTCACGCCCTCGCGGTCGGTTTGCAGCCAGGCCCGGCCGGTGCTGTCCACGCCCAGCGTATCGGTGCCGCCGGGGGTGCCGGTCGGGCGCTTGGTCACCATGTTCACGATGCCGCCCGGATTGGCCGCGCCATAAAGGGCCGAGGCCGGGCCGCGCAGCACCTCGATCCGCTCCAGCCCCGCCGGATCGGCATAAAATCCGCCAAAGCCATAGGAATAGGAGGGTAGACCGTCGATGAAAGCCCCCGTGGCCGTGGCCGCAAAGCCCCGCACGAAGAACCAGTTGGTGTCGCTGTCATAGCCATAGGGCTGCGCCTGCACCCCTGCGGCATAGGCCAGCGCGCCATCCACTTTGGTGACGTTCTTTGCCGCCAGCGTCGCCGCACCGATCACCGACACCGATTGCGGAATCTCAGTCACCGGCACCGCCATCTTGGAGCCCGTGGCCGTGGCAGGGTTCACCCCCTCCACCGGCGCGGTGCCCGAGGCGTTGCCATCCAGCACCACCGTTTCCAGCACGGTCTCGGTCGTTTGGGCCTGCGCCGCTGCCAGGATCAGGCAGGCCACCAGCGCGGTTTGGCCCATCAACCGGGCCAGAGAGGTTAGGGGAAGCGTCATCATCATGTCCATTCTTGCCAAAGCGCCTGGCCTGAGCCGGGCATTGCCCGAGCGTTTAAGTCAGGAAAACAGGGCATGGATAGAATGATCCTGCTGCGATTGGGATGAAGTGGCCCGGTGGCGGCGCCATTCGGCAGGTGGAGTGCCAAAATGCGCCCGGAACACCCGCCCCAGATGCGCCTGATCGGCAAAGCCACAATCCGCTGCGATCTCGGCCAGCCCAAGGCGCGGGGCCGAGGCCATGCGCACAGCCGCAGCCTCGACCCGCAGACGCATCTGCCAGCGATGCGGCGTTTCGCCGGTGCTTTGCTTGAAAACATGCGAAAAGCGGCTTTCCGACAGGCCCGCCGCCTCCGCCAGTTCGGCAAGGCTGACCTGCCGATGCAGATGCGCCATCACGCAGGCGCGCACCGCCGCCAGTTGCGGGGCAGACAGCGCTGCGCGTGTCGGTTGGGGCGCGAACAGCTCGGCCAATGTGGCCAGCATCAGGCCTTCCAGCAGCAGCGTGCTGCCCTCCAGCGCGCCGGCCAACAGCGCGCCCATTGTTGCCAGCTTGGGCGGCGCAGTCAGGAAATGCGGACGCGCCAGCGCCTCGGGCGCAACATGGCCCGACAGCCGCCGCGCCAGCGCCTCGGCCTCAAAATGCAGATCGACATGAGCAAAGCGCCGTGCGGTGGTGATGCGCGTTTCCACCGGCACACCGGCGGGCACGAACATGGCTTGCACACCCGTCGCCCGAAAACCCGGTGCCGAAAGCTGCACCGCCTGCGCGCCATCCGCCAGAAACAGCACGGCACGCGGATGCGGCGCGGTATAGCGCCCGCCTCCCCCCGCCTGCCCCTCGGCATGCCACAGATCGACCACCGCCCCTTCCAACGCCCGAAAGCGCAGCGGCTTGGTCGCCCGGATCCCCGAAAGATCCGATTGCATGGCGGGCAGGAATCCCAAAGGGGCCTCGGCTCAATTATCTGACTATTTCAGTCAATAATTGATTCCCCGGCCTTCTGCAACCGCTCAGAACCCCGCCTTTCGCAGGTGATCTTGCGCAAAGTCCATGAGCGCCCGCAACTTGCGCGGCAGGCTGCGCCCCTCGAGATACACAGCATGCAGCGGATGCGGCGGCCCCTCCATCCCCGGCAACAGGCGGATCAGCCGCCCGGCCTCCAGATCGCCGTCCAGCACGAAGGCGGGGCAATAGGCAACCCCTTGCCCCGCCTGCGCCAGATCGCGCGCCACTTGCGCGCTGTTCACCCGAAAGCGGCTGGGCACCTCCACCGCCACCGGCACACGGTTCTGCATGAAGATCCACCGCGCCGGATCGGCCCGGTTGGTATCCACGATACAGGCATGATGGCGCAGATCTTGTGGCGTAGCGGGCGCAGGCCGCAAGGCGAGGTAATCAGGGCTGGCCACCAGAACCGACCCCACCTCGCCCAGCTTGCGTCGTTTCAACGTGGCTTGGCCGCCAAAACCGATGCGGAACGCCAGATCAATGCCCTCTGCCGCCAGATCGACATGCGCATCCGACAGCCGCAGATCAATGCTCAACCCCGGATGCAGCGCGGCAAATGCGGCCAGCATCACCTGCACATGTCGCTCGCCAAAATTCACCGGCGCCGAGATGCGCAAGCCGCCGGTAAACCCGCGCGAGCCTTCGCTGACCTCGGCCAGCAGGCTGTCCAGCTCCTCCAGCAGCGCGGGCGCGCGGGCCAGCAACACCTCACCCGCCGTGGTCAGGCCCAGCTTGCGCGTGGTGCGCTGAAACAACCGCACACCCAAACGCGCCTCCAACTCTGCCACATGCTTGGAGGTGAGGCGGTTCGACACGCCCAGCCGCTCGGCTCCGGCGGTGAAAGACCCAGTTTCCGCCGTGGCGGCAAAGGCGCGCAGCCCATCCAGAAGGTTCATGTCATTCGGAACATTGTGGCGAAAGTCATTCTCTATCTTCGCCGTATCATTCCGATACAGCAAGCCCCATCTTGGCGACAAGAAAGGGGACATATCATGCTTGATCTCACCCGACTGAAAGACAGCCTCAAGACCTCGGACAAGATGCCCTTGGTGTTTCTGGGTCATGGCAGCCCGATGAACGCCATCGAGGATAACCCCTATGCCCGCAGCTGGGCCGCCCTGGGGCAGAACCTGCCGCGTCCGCAGGCCATTCTGGTGGTGTCCGCCCATTGGATGACGCGCGGCACCACGCTGGTTTCGGTGAATGCGAAACCCGAAACCATCCATGATTTCTACGGCTTCCCGGCTGAGTTGCACGCGATGCAATACCCCGCCCCCGGCGACCCCGCACTGGCCGAGCGCATCGCGACGCTGGCGCGGGAGATCCCGGAGCGAGAGGCGGAGTCGCTGGGCGACGTCGGCGAGGCGACGCTGCAAGAGCTGGTGTCCGCCCTCGAGCACGAGCTTCGCACCGGCATCTTGAGCGTGCGCGCCGCGGGCGGCGCGGACTCGCAAGCAGTGCGCATCGTGCTGGGCGGAGGCCGTGCGCTGACCGATACCATCGACGAGTTCGTGTCGC
>CALKAA010000115.1 GCA_937983495.1 uncultured Gemmobacter sp.
CAGGCCGCGCAGGCGGCAGGGGTGCCAGTTGTCACCGATGCCACAGTGCTGGCCGCGCCGCTGGAAGGGGCGCAGCGCCGCCTGAGCCTGGCCGATGGCCGCCAGCTTGGCCCCTTTGATCTGGTGGTGGATGCCTCGGGCGCGAGTTCCGCCCTGTCATCGCTGAAGGCCCGCCCGCTCGCCTATGGCGCGGTCTGGGCCTCAGTGCCATGGCCGGAAGACAGCCCGTTGCCGCAAGACCAGTTGCGCCAGCGCTATCGTGGCGCGGCGCAGATGATGGGCGTGCTACCCATCGGGCGCATGGCCCCCGGCGGGCCAAGGCTGGCGGCGCTGTTCTGGTCGCTGCCAGTGGCGCAGATCGAGGCATTCCGCGTCGCCGGGCTTGCCGCCTGGCAGGCACAGGCCCGCGCCCTCTGGCCCGAGGCCGAAGCCTTCACCGCTGCCATCACCGATCTGGGGCAATTCAGCGCTGCGCGCTATGCCCATGGTACGCTGAGCCGCCCCTATGCGCCCGCGCTGGTGCAGATCGGTGACGCCGCGCACCGCGCCAGCCCGCAGCTTGGGCAGGGGGCGAATATGGCGTTGCTGGATGCGCTGGCCCTCGCCCTCGCGCTGGAGGGGGACGACCCGCTCCCCACCTATGCCGCGATGCGCCGCTGGCATGTGCGCGCCTATCAGGGCATGAGCGCGGCCTTCACACCAATGTATCAATCCGGCAGCCGGGTCTTGCCGCCGCTGCGCGATCACCTGCTGGCCCCATTGTCGCGCCTGCCGGGGATGCGCCATCTGCTCACCGCACTGGTTTCCGGCGACATGCTGCCGCCACTGGCCGGAGTGCGCTTTCCTTGACGGCCCTCAGGGCTGCGCGCGCCGTGCCAGCCAGTCGGCCCAAGCCGCCTCATTGCCCGAAAAGACGTTGATATCCACCTCGCCCGCAATGCCGGGGATCAACCCGGTGGAGGTATATTGCCAAAAGGCCCAATGCTGCCCCGGATAGCGATCACTCGGATGCGCCGCGACCGAGCGGAGCCAGAAATCCGTGCCGCCCAGCTTCCACATCTGATTGTCTTCGTAGAAATCCACGGTGGTATAAAGCAACGGGGCCGTGCCGTAATGTTGGGTGAACATGGCGATCAGCACCGCCGCATCGGCGCGAATCTCTGCGGCCGGGCGGCGGATCGTGCAGGTCGGGCTGTCGGGGGTCCATTCCATGTCGATCACCGGCGGCAGATCGCCCGACCGGCGCGGCACATTCTGGAAGAACCAGCGCGCCTGCTCCTCGGGCGCGCGGCAATGGTAGAAGAAGTGATAGGCCCCGCGCCGCACCCCTGCCGCTGCCGCCCCGCGCCAATGGCTGCGGAACATCTCATCCACCCGGTCGCCGCCCTCGGTCGCCTTGATGAAGGCGAAATTCACCCCATTGGCCCGCGCTGTCGGCCAGTCAATCGAGGTTTGGTAGCGCGCCACGTCAATGCCATGCACCGGATAGCGGCTGCGCGCCACGGCCGTTTCGGGATGCGGGTCGGCATCGCTGACATTGGGCGGGACCACCGCCCCCACCGGCACGGGGGCGGCTGCGCGTTCCACAGGCCCCCCACCGCCGCCGCAAGCCGCCAAAAGCGCCACAGAGGCAAGAAGGGCAAATGTCGTGACGCGCATTGGAACCTCGGCAGAAACAATCCGCCGCCATCGTTGCCGAAGACTGCGCGGATTGTCACGCCTCATTCCACTTTAGCGGGCGAAATCCGCCGCTGAGGCCTGCCCGTCGCCGTTCCTGTCCAGCCCCGCGAACAGCCGGTCGGTGGCAGCCAGAAACTCGGCCTCGGTGACGAGGCCATCGCCGTCGGCATCGTTGAAGCCCGGCGTCATTGCCTGATGCATCACCGCGCCGGGGCCTTTACCCCGGCCCTGACCCTGACCCTGACCCTGACCCTGACCCTGACCATGGCCGCCACCAGCCTTGCCGTCCATCTCCGCCGCCATATGCTCGGCCACCAGTGCCCATTCGGCGGCATCCAGCCGCTTGTCCTCGTTCTGGTCGAACATATAGAACACCTCGCCCCGCTTGGCCTGCGCCTCGGCAAGACTTACCGCGCCATCGCCGTCGGCATCCCATTGCTCCATGAAATGCTGCGGGCTGCCCGCATCTTGCGCAAAGGCGGGCGCAGCCAGCAGCACGGCAAGGATTGAAACCATCAGGCGCATCGGAACCTCCATCATATGCATGCGCATGAATACGATGGAGGCTCCGCTTTCCGTCGCCTCAGCCCGCCAATTCATCCCAGCAAGCCAGCGCATGTGCGGCATACATCACCGCCGGGCCGCCGCCCATCTGCACCGCCATGGCCAGCACATCGCCCAATTCCTCGCGCGAGGCCCCGGCCTTCATCAGCGCCTCGACGTGAAAGGTGATGCAGGGCTCGCAGCGCTGCGACACCGCAATGCCAAGCGCCACGAATTCCTTTTCCTTGGCCCCCAGCACGCCCGCATCCTTGGCCGCCTTTGACAGCGTGGCAAAGCCGCCCATCGTCTCGGGGATCAGCTTGTTCATCACCCGCAGTTCGCCGCGCATCGCGGCCATCTTGTCCTTGTAGCTCATCAGACCCTCCGTTGTGTCGGGGGCCTGTGTGCCATGGCCGCAGGGGCGCGACCTTGATGTATATCAAATCTTGAATATGATGGCGGCCAGATTGTTGGCAGGCATCTCGTGCCACGCCACCCCACAGCCCAAAGCCACAAGCTGCGCCGTGACCCAAGCCTGATCCTTGTAGCCAATCGCCGGGTCTTGTGCCCGCAGGCTGGCATCAAAGGCGGCATCGCCGGGGCTGGTCGGTTCGCCATCGCGCAGGAAGGGGCCATAGACCAACGCCCGGCCCTTGGGGGCCAGCACCCCGGCAATCCCCGCCAGCACCGCCGCCGCCCCGGCCTCGGGGATCAG
>CALKAA010000116.1 GCA_937983495.1 uncultured Gemmobacter sp.
TGGCCAAGCTGGGCTACAGCGTGGTGGCGCTGACCGGACGGGCCGAGGAGGCCGAATACCTGAGCCATCTGGGGGCCGCGCGCATCCTTGACCGCGAAGTGCTGAGCGCGCCGGGCAAGCCGCTGGCGCGCGAGCAATGGGCGGGCGCGGTGGATGTGGTGGGCGGTCAGGTTCTGGCCAATGTCTGCGCCGGGATGAAGTATCGCGGTGTGGTGACAGCTTGCGGGCTCGCGGGGGGCATGGGCTTTCCGGCGACGGTGGCCCCCTTCATCCTGCGCGGGGTGACTCTGGTCGGGATTGACAGTGTGATGGCCCCCAAGGCCGAGCGGATCGAGGCCTGGCGGCGGCTGGCCCGCGATCTGGACCCAGGCTTGCTCGCGACCATGACCCGCCGCATCGCGCTGGAGGAAGTGCCGCAGGTGGCGGAAGACCTGATCGCGGGCCGGGTGCGCGGCCGGGTGATCGTGCCGGTTCAGGGCTGAGGGGGGCGGCAGATGGAGCATCCGATCAGCCGCTTTTCGGTGCCAGAGCTGGACAGCCTGCCGGAAGACATTCGCGCCCGCATTCTGACGGTGCAGGAGAAATCGGGGTTCATCCCGAATGTCTTTCTGGTGCTGGCCCATCGCCCGGATGAGTTCCGCGCCTTCTTTGCCTATCACGATGCGCTGATGGAGAAGCCCGGCGGGCTGAGCAAGGCCGAGCGCGAGATGATCGTGGTGGCAACCTCGGCGCTGAACCAATGCCAATATTGCGTGATCGCCCATGGCGCCATTTTGCGCATCCGGGCGAAAGACCCGCTGATCGCGGATCAGGTGGCGACCAATTACCGCAAGGCCGATCTTACCGAGCGGCAGAAGGCGATGATCGACTTTGCCGTGAAGGTTTCGCAGCGCGCGCAAGAGGTGGGCGAGGCCGATCTGGCGGCGCTGGCGGGCCATGGGTTCACCGAGGCGGAGGCCTGGGACATCGCGGCGATTGCCGCGTTTTTCGGCATGTCGAACCGGCTCGCCAATGTCAGCAATATGCGCCCGAACCCCGAGTTCTATGGGCTTGGGCGCGGCTGATATGGCATAACAGCGCGGCGATTTTGCCTTTCAGGGCCCTGGATGCGCATCTGGGGGCATCTTCACGCGGCATGGGTGCCGCCGATCTGAAAGGGAAAGACATGCTGCCCGCTGTCATGAAAACAAACTCTGCACCGCTGCACAAATGGGCGGTGGTGGCGCTGACCGCGCTGTCACTGGCGCTGCCGGCCAGCCCGGCGCTGGCGCTTGGCAAGAATGAGCGCAATGTGTTGAAAGGGGTCGCGGGGGCGGTGCTGCTGGGGGCGATCATTCAGGATATGAACCGGCGCGGGCATCGGACACAGCCTGCGCCGCAGCCCTATCCCTATCCGCAGCCGCTGCCTTATCCCTATCCGCAGCCCCAGCCGGTGTATCCGCAACCTGTGCAGCCACAACCGCGCTGGCAGCAAAGCATCTACAGCACACCCGCGGCGCAGGCCTTCCGCGCCTATGGCAGCCGCGACCGGGTGCGCCTGCAACAGCACCTGGCGGCGCGGGGCTATTATCGCGGCGGGATGGATGGGGCCTTTGGGCCGGGCACCTATAACGCGATTGTCGCCTATGCCCATGATCGCGGCGAAGGGCGGCTGCTGGGTTCGGTGGCCGGGGTATATCAGGTGCTGGGCACGCTGGGGTATTGAGGGGGGCCTCGGGCGGATCAGGAA
>CALKAA010000117.1 GCA_937983495.1 uncultured Gemmobacter sp.
ACCACCGAGATCTACACTCTTTCCCTACACGACGCTCTTCCGATCTGGATAGTTCAGAGTTTCGGGTTGAGGGTTCGGACCTTAGTGATGGGCGCCGCCCACAGCGTCCTTGAGGTAGACGCAGGTCAGAATGGTGAAAACGTAAGCCTGCACAACGGCCACCAGCAGTTCGAGGCCATAGATCGCGGTCACGGCACCGACGGCGACCGGCGAGATTACAGCCATCGAGGCAAAGCCCGCGAACACTTTCATCACGGCGTGGCCCGCCATCAGGTTACCGGCAAGACGGATGGAGTGGCTGACCGGGCGCACGAAGTAGGAAATCACTTCGATCACGGCCAGCACCGGGCGCAGCGCCAGCGGGGCGGACGAGACCCAGAACATGCCGAGGAAGCCGATCCCGTTCTTCACGAGGCCGAGGATGGTGACGCCCAGGAAGACCATCAGCGCCAGCGTCACGGTCACCGCCACATGGCTGGTGGTGGTGAAGCTGCCGGGGATCAGGCCGAGCAGGTTGGCAAACAGGATGAAAAGGAACAGGGTCATGACATAAGGGAAGTATTTCACCCCGTCATGGCCGGTGACATCTTCGACCATCTTGTAGATGAAGCCATAGATCATCTCGCCGACCGACTGGATGCGCGACGGGATGATGGCACGACCGCGCGAGCCGAACACCATCAGCGCCACGATGGCCAGCACGGTGGCGGCCATCCAGACGGTGACGTTGGTGATTTCATACCACTGGATGTTCGACGTGCAGTCGGCATGCGCGGCATCGCAGAAGAACCGCTTCACGATGAACTGGTCCATCGGGTGAATTGCAAAACCGGTCTCGGCCACGTCTGTCATCCTTCGGTTCTGGCGGAACGCTCCGCCTCTGTCTGCGCTTCCATGGCCTTGAGCTGGCGTTCCTGCATGTCACGGGCGCTGCCGATGACGGTGCGGATGCCGGCTGCGAAGCCGAACAGGATGAAGACGATGAGGAAGATGGGTTTCGTGCCGAACGCCCAGTCCAGCCCGTAACCGATGCTGCCCCCGATCATGATGCCGGATGTCAGCTCGATCACCATCCTCCAGGCGACTTCGGCCTGCGAGAAATCCTTGCCACGTCCAGCGGGTTTGGCCTGCGCCACCTTTGCCTTTTGCAGCTTCGCCTCAAGTGCGCGGAGCCGTTCGGCATCGGGTTCTTGCGCCATGGTTTACGCCCCCTGAACAGTTGCCGCGAACCTACGCAGGGGGCGGGGATGAGTCAAGCGCCAGAATTTTGCTTAAGATACTGATTTCGTTAAGGTTTGGAATTTTCCTCGGCGGGTTTCGGGCCGTTTGCGCTGTCACGGGGGCGTGAGGCTCATTCAACCTTTCGGTTGACGATTGTCCCCTGCCCCGCCAAAGCTGCCGTCATGCCCCATGAGCCCGACCGTCTTTCGCCGATCTTCGCCGCCCTCGCCGATCCGACGCGGCGGGCCATTCTGGGCATGCTGCTGGAAGATGACATGGCGGTGACCGATGTGGCGGAGCCGTTCCAGATGTCGCTGGCAGCGATCTCCAAGCATTTGCAGGTGTTGGCCGAGGCCGGGCTGATCAGCCGAGAGAAGCGGGGCCGGGTGATCTGGTGCAAGCTGGAGCCGGACGCGCTGAAGGCGGCCTCGGTCTGGATGCAGGGCTTTGGCCAGTTCGAGCCGGTGGACCTCGACGCGCTGGAACGGTTTCTGGAAGTGGAACTGGCGGAGGGGCCGGGGGAGGACTGAGGTGTGGGCTGTGCGATCCTGCGCAGGCCCCCGGGCCCCCGCAGGATATTTGCGCCAAGATGAAAGTGGGCGCTGTTACAGGCCGTAAAGCGCGCCGAATTTGGCATCGAGGTAATCCAGCAGCGGCGCCTCGGTGGGTTCAAATCCGCAAGCCAGCGAAATGACGGCGCGGGGCTCGTGCAAGCCGCCATGGCGCTGCACCTTCTCGCGCAGCCAGCCGGTTGCGGCGGAGGTATCGCCCTTGGCCAGCTGATCGTCCAGCGCGGGGATATCGGCGCGCAGGGCCTGATGCAGGCAACCGGCATAGACATTGCCCAGCGTATAGGTCGGGAAATAGCCGAACAACCCGCCAGACCAATGCACATCTTGCAGCATCCCATGCGCCGGACGATCCACCGCCACACCGAAATCAGCGAGGAAGCGGTCATTCCACGCGGCCTCCAGATCCGCCACCGCCAGATCGCCCTTGATCAGCGCGCGTTCCAGATCGAAGCGCATCATGACGTGGAGGTTGTAATGCACCTCATCGGCCTCGGTGCGGATGAAGCCGGGCTGCACGCGGTTCACGATGCGGGCGAAGTCTTCGGGGCTCGCCACGCCGAAATCGCCGAAGCGGTCCAGCATCTGCCGGAACATCCAGCCGGTGAAGGCGGGGCTGCGGCCCAACTGGTTTTCATAGATGCGGCTTTGGCTTTCATGCACGCCCATCGACACGCCATTGCCAAGCGGCGTCAGCAGGTAATCGGGGTCGATGCCCAGCTCGTAGCAGGCATGGCCGACCTCGTGGATGGTGGAGTAGAAGCAGTTGAACGGGTCGGTCTCTACCGTGCGGGTGGTGATGCGCACATCATTGCCCGAGCCGGAGCTGAAAGGATGCACCGCCAGATCAAGGCGGCCCCGTTCGAAATCATAGCCGAAGGCCAAGGCCAGATCGCGGGCGAAGCGCATCTGCGCCTCGGTGCCGAAGCTGTGGCTGAGCGGCGGCGGCGCGGTTTTCTCCAGCACGGCGGCGCGCAGGCGCACAAGGCGCGGGCGCATGCGGTCGAACATCGCGCCGATGGTGGCTGCGGTGGCACCGGGTTCGTAATCATCCATCAGCGCATCATAAAGATCGCCGCCCTGGGCCAGCGCGGCGGCCTCCTCGCGCTTGAGCGCGATGACCTCTGCCAGGGTGGGCAGGAAATCGGCCACCTTTTCGGACGCGCGGGCCTCGGCCCAGATGCCTTGCGCAGTGGAGGTGACGCGGGCCAAGGCTTGCGCGAGGCTGGCGGGGATCTTGGTGGCGCGGGCATGGCTGCGGCGGATGTGGCGCAGTTGGGCGGCGGCGACGGCATCGGGAGCCTCGGCCTGATCCAGCCATTCGGCCATGCGCGGATCGGTGCGGCGGGCATGCAGCACCCCTTCGATGGCCGACATCTCCTCGCCGCGCTGGTCAGCCGCGCCGCGGGGCATCATGGTTTCCTGATCCCAGCCCAAACGGCCAGCGATTTGCGCCAGCGCCTCGGTCTCGCGCTGGAAGGCCATGAGTTTTTCAAAAGCGGTCATCACTGGGTTCCTTTGCGGATCGACCCGGCCACCGGGTATTGAGACAGGAAACGGGCGCGGAGGATCAGCACCCAAAGCAGCACCGCCCCAAGCTGGTGGGTGATCGCCACATGCAGATGCGCGGCGGTCAGCACGGTGACAATGCCAAGCGCCACTTGCACCAACAGCACACACAGCACCGCCAGAAAGGCCGTGCGGGTGGTGCCATAGGCAGAGCGGCGGCTTTTCACGAAAGCGAAGATGCCGAAAGCCAGCAAGAGATACCCCGCCATGCGGTGCATGAATTGCACCAGCCCCGGATTTTCAAAGAAAGCGTGCCAGACGGGCAGGCTGCCCCCGGCCCCGTCGGGCACATAGAAGGCGTCCGCCGGGAAGAAGCTGCCGTTCATGTCAGGCCATGTCGGGAAGGCGCGGCCCGCATCAATGCCCGCAACCAGCGCGCCCAGCAGGATTTGCAGGAAGCTGAGGTGCAAAAGGCCGGTGGCAAGGCCGTAAAGCCTGCCCTCGCGGCCGCGCCGGGCCTGTAACAGTTGCGCCTCGGTGCGCGACAGGGCCAGCACATACCAGGCAATCAGGCCAAGGATCAGGAAGGCGAGGCCGAGATGGGTGGCCAGCCGATAGGAGGCCACATCGACCATCGTGCCCTTGAGGCCGGAGGAGACCATCCACCAGCCAATCGCGCCTTGCAGCCCGCCCAAGGCACCCAGCCCCAACAGACGCCCGGTCCAGCCCGCAGGAATGCGTTTGGTCGCCCAGAAGGCCACGAAGCCCACCGCCCAGACCAGACCCACCACGCGGCCAAGCTGGCGATGCCCCCATTCCCACCAGAAGATGACCTTGAAGGCCTCCAGCGTCATGCCCTTGTTCTGCAACTGATATTCCGGGCTGGCCTGATATTTGGCAAATTCTTCGGCCCATTGCGCCTCGCCCATCGGGGGGATGGCGCCGTGAATGGGTTTCCATTCGGTGATGGAAAGACCGCTGTCGGTGAGCCGGGTGAGGCCGCCCACAAGGATCATCGCCGCCACCAGCACAAAGAGCAGCGCGAGCCAAAGCCGGATCGGGCCACGCGCACCGGTGCCGCGATCAATCAGCCCCGGCTGGGGCGCAGGGGCCTGCGCCTTGTCGGTGACCTCCTGAAAGATGCTGCGTTTGGTGGCCATGCTGCCCTCCTTCGGTTGCGGGGCAGAGACTAGGCCGGGTGCGAGGCAGCTTCAAGGCACCCGTTTCGGCTGTGCCACATTGACATTGCGGCGCCAAGCGCGGACGCTCTCGCGCAAATGACGAGGCACGAATGCAGATCAATCTGAGTTTTGAACGCCCCGAGGAGGGGCCCAAAAGTGGCCCGGTGACGGTGGGCTGGTTCCTGACATCCGACAAGGGGGCGGTGATGTATGACCCGCCGGAGCGGGTCAGCCTGCGGCAGACCAACCGCGCCCATGCGAAATCTGCCAGCCGCTGCCCCGGCGTGATTCAACTGGAAAGCCGGTATTTCATGGTGAAATGCCCGTTCGACATCCATATCGGCTTTGGCCGTGACGAAAAGGGCAAGGCGCATCTGATCAACCGGGCGGGCACGGCCTCGACCATCCGCGCCAACAAGCTGGGCGAGGTGCTGACGCTGGTGAATGAGGCGGAATGGCGCTACCCCGACCGGCCGACCATCCAGCTTTCGCTGCCATATTGTTTCATCGCCGATGAGCTGGTCTATGTGACGCAGCTTTCGGCCTTCATGCATTATCGCCGCGATCCGCTGCCCGGCACGATCTTTGGCGGGCGCTTTCCGCTGAACATCTGGCCGCGCCCCTTGATGTGGGCCTTTGAATGGCACGAGCCGGAGAAAGACATCGTGCTGAAACGCGGTGAGCCGCTGTTTTATGTGCAATTTGAAGGCGAAGGGCCGGAGCGCCCGGTGCAGGTGGTGGAGGCCGAGCGCACGCCGGACTTGCAGAAATATCTGGAGCAGATTGGCGGCGTGGTGAATTACGTCAACCAGACCTTCGGCCTGTTCAAGGCCGCCGAGGCGCTGCGCCCGGCCAAGCTCTTGACGCCGAAGGTGCGGGAGTGAACTGGCGCTCCTCGCTGGAGGTTTACGATCTGGCGAGCGGGCGCTGTTCGGTGATCTTGCGCACAGAACGGTTGATCGAGGCCCCGAACTGGCACCGGGATGGCTG
>CALKAA010000118.1 GCA_937983495.1 uncultured Gemmobacter sp.
CGTGGCCCCCAGGGCCGCCGCAGGCAGACCGATGCGGCGGGCGGTGGAAGGGGCGGCGATCGGTTCAAGCCGCATGGTCAAACCCCTCGCCTGCCATCCACAGCCCCAGCTCCGCCGCCGTCTTTTCGCCGCGCGCAAAGCCGGGCGACAGCCGCCCCTCCGACATCACATGTATCACATCGGCAAGGCCCATGATCTCGTCCAGATCCTCCGAGATCAGCAGCACCGCCGCCCCGGCATCGCGCGCCGCGATCAGCCGTGATTGCACCCAGGCAATCGCCCCCACATCCAGCCCCCGCACCGGCTGATTGGCCAGAATGATCTTCGGTCCCGGCTCCAGCACCCGGCCCAGGATCAGTTTTTGCATATTCCCGCCCGACAGCAGCCGGATGCGCGCGCCCGGACCGGGGCAGCGCACATCGTAACGGGCGATGATGTCGCGGGTGAACGCCTCGGCGGCCCGCCAGTCGATCAGGCCATGGCGGCTGAACTCGGGCCGCCAATAACCCTCCAGCACGGCGTTCTCTGTCAGGCTGAAATCGGCCACCGTGCCGGTCTTGTGACGGTCTTCCGGGATGCGGGCAATGCCGTGGCGAATGGCGGCGCGCGGGGTCCATGCGCCCGGCACCTCCTCCAGCACCAGCCGCCCTTCTGCCGGGCTGGCAAGGCCCGAGATCAGATCGGCCAGCGCCGCCTGCCCATTGCCCGAGACCCCGGCAAGGCCGACAATCTCACCCGCCCGCAATGCCAGGTCGACCCGCTTCAACCCCGGTGCCGCCCCTTTATCGGGCGTGGTCACCGCCTCCAACCGCAACCGGGGCGCACCGGCCATGGCGGGCCGTGCCTCGGGCCGTGCCACCTCGCCGCCCACCATCAGCGCGGCCAGCTCTGCGCCAGAGGTTTGCGCCGTGGTGACCTCGCCCACCACCTTGCCATGCCGCAACACCACGCAGCGATCGGCAATCGCCATCACCTCATGCAGCTTGTGGCTGATGAACAGGATCGAAAGCCCCTGCGCAATCGCGCGCCGCAGCGTGGCAAACAGCGCCT
Source organism: uncultured Gemmobacter sp. (assembly GCA_937983495.1). Taxonomy (GTDB): domain Bacteria; phylum Pseudomonadota; class Alphaproteobacteria; order Rhodobacterales; family Rhodobacteraceae; genus Gemmobacter. Next base: position 1,051 of record CALKAA010000118.1, read on the forward strand.
CGGCCTCTTGCGGGGTCAGCACGGCAGTCGGTTCATCCAGAATGAGGATGCGCGCCTCGCGATACAGCGCCTTGAGGATCTCCACCCGCTGCCGCTCGCCCACAGTCAGGCTGCCTACACGGGCATCGGGATGCACCGCCAGCCCGAAATCCTGCGCCAATTGCACCACCCGCGCCCGTGCCGCCGCGCGACCCTTACCCATCCGCCACAGGCTTTCGGTGCCAAGGCGGATATTGTCCAACACTGACAGATTGTCGGCCAGCGTGAAATGCTGATGCACCATGCCCACCCCCGCCGCCAGCGCGGCGCGGGGATTGCCGGGGGGCAGGGGTTGGCCGAACACCTCCACCCCGCCCGCATCGGCGGTATAATGGCCGAACAGAATGTTCATCAGCGTGGTCTTGCCCGCGCCATTCTCGCCCAGCAGGGCCACCACCTCGCCGCGATGCAGGGTCAGGCTGATACCGTCATTCGCCACCAGCGCGCCAAAGCGCTTGGTGATGCGATCCAGCCGCATCACCACATCTGCTGCGCCGCTCACGACGATTTCGGCTCGCTGTCGTCAATCGTCACGGTGAAGCTGCCATCCTTGATCGCGGCCTCCTTCTCGGCCACCAGCTTCAACGCGGCCTCCGGCACCTTGCCGGCAAATGTGCCCAGCGGGGCCAGCGAACATCCGCCCGCTTTCATCTGGCTATAGACCCCGTAATTATCGGCCTTGAAGCTGCCCGCCTTGATCGCCTCCAGCGCGGCGGTCAGTGTCGGTTCAAAATGCCACAGCGCCGAGGCCACCACGGTCTCCGGGTAATCGGTCTGCGTGTCGATCACATTGCCAATCGCCAGCTTGCCGCGCTCCTTGGCCGCATCCGACACGCCAAAGCGCTCCGCATAAAGCAGGTCCGCCCCGCCGTCGATCATCGCGAAGGCGGTTTCCTTGGCCTTGGGCGGATCGAACCACGAGCCGATGAAGCTGACCTGGAACTTTGCATCCGGCCGGGTTTCGCGCACCCCCGCCATGAAGGCATTCATCAGCCGGTTCACCTCGGGGATGGGGAAGCCGCCCACCATGCCAATGCTGCCCGTCGTGGTCATCGCGCCTGCAATGATGCCCGACAGGTAAGAGGCGTCCTGAATGTAGTTGTCGAATACCGCGAGGTTCGGCACTGCCTCATCCGGCATCAGCGAAGACCCCATCAGGAACTTCACATCCGGGTATTCTGCCGCCACCTCACGCGCCTCGGCCTCCACCCCGAAAATCTCGCCCACGATCAGCGTCACGCCGCTTTCGCAATATTCCCGCATCACGCGCGGATAATCGGTATTGGCGACGTTTTCGGTATAGGTGTAATCCACCCCGCCCGCCGCTTTGGCAGCTTCGGCGGCGATATGGATGCGGCTCACCCATTGCTGTTCCACAGGCACGGTATAGATGCCCGCGATCTTGATCGGGTCTTGCGCCCGCGCGGTGCGCGGCATGGCGAGGGCCAATGCAGCCGCACCGGCGCTCAGCATGAGGCCCCGGCGGGTAAGGGTAAAGACGGCCTTGGTCATTGAGGAACTCCCTGGGTGTCTGGTTATTATTTGACCAAACGGTAAATCCGAGGGCGCGATTCCCCAAAGAAAACTTGCTCAGCTTTGCGCCAGCGCAGGCCAAAAACACCAAACCCCGCACGGGGCGGGGCTTGGTTGATTAAATTTTAGGCAAACTTTAGCCCTTGGCCCCCTGGCCACGGGAATAGACATCCTCATAGCGCACGATGTCATCTTCACCGAGATAGGCCCCGGTTTGCACCTCGATCAGCACCATCGGCACCTGACCGGGGTTTTCCATCCGATGTTTGGCCCCGAGGGGGATATAGACCGATTGGTTCTCGGTTACCAATTGCACCGTGTCATCAATCGTGACGCGGGCGGTGCCCGAAACCACGATCCAATGTTCCGAGCGGTGGAAATGGCTTTGCAGCGACAGCGCCGCGCCGGGATGCACGGTGATCCGCTTCACCTGAAAACGGTCGGCCAGCGCCAGCGTCTCGAACCAGCCCCAGGGCCGGTGATCGCGCGGAAAGGCCTCGGCCTGACGCGCGCCCTTGGCCTTCAGCGCATCAACCGCACGTTTCACATCCTGCGCGCGGCTGCGATCGGCGACCAGCACCGCGTCATTCATGGCGACGGCGATGATATTGGTCAGGCCAATGCCCACCAGCTCCACCCCGTCACTATCCGAGCGCAGCAGCGTATCGGCGCAATCAATCGCCACCACCTCACCCGAGGTCGATACACCTGCCGCATCGCACCCCATCTCACGCGCCACGGCATCCCAGCCGCCCAGATCGTTCCAGCCCGCATCATAGGCCACCACCGACAGGTTCGGCGCGCGTTCCATCACGGCGTAGTCAATCGAGATCGCCTCGGCCTTGTCCCAGGCCGCCGCATCCAGCCGCAAAAAGCCCAGATCGGCGCGGGCATTGGCCATCGAGGCCTCTACCGGGGCCAGCAAGGCCGGGGCATGGGCGCGGAAAGCCTCCAGCATGGTGCGGGCCGAGAACAGGAATATCCCGGCATTCCACAGGAAGTTTCCGGCGGCCAGCATGGCCTCAGCCCGCGGCAGATCGGGTTTTTCAACAAAACGGGTCAGCGGCACCGCCGCTTCGCCCGCGGGGGCCGAAAGCTCCAGCCAGCCATAGCCGGTTTCCGGATGGGTGGGGGTGATGCCAAAGGTAACGATCTGCCCGGCCTGCGCGGCAGGCACGCCCCGCGCCACAGAGGCGCGGAAAGCCTCCGGCTTGGCAATCGCGTGATCCGATGGTGCGACCAGCAGCAGGGCGTCGGGATCAGTCGCCGCCACTTGCAGAACGGCTGCCAGCACGGCCGGGGCGGTGTTGCGCGCCGAAGGCTCGATCAGGATCGCGCCGGGATCAATCCCCGCCGCCTGCAATTGCTCGGTCACGATGAAGCGGAAATCCGACCCGGTCACCACCACAGGTGCCGCGAAACCCGGCCCGGCCAGGCGGCGGGCCGAGGCGGTGAACAGGCTCTCCGCCCCCGTCAACGGCACGAATTGCTTGGGATAGCTTTTCCGCGACAGCGGCCAAAGCCGCGTGCCAGATCCGCCGCAGAGAAGAACAGGAGTGATCATCGAAACCCCGAGCGTCGCCAATATCAGAGGCAAACTAACCCGCCCCGGCGCGAAAGGACAGGCCCCGCCATGCGCTATCTGCGCAAGGGGCCGAAATCCAGCCGCACCGTGGCCCGCCCGCCCTCGATGCGCCATTCCGGGTTCAGCCCCAGATCGCGCGCCAGCGTCTCGGCGATGAACAGGCCCAGCCCCATGCCCTCTGATCCCTCGCGCCGGTCAAACGGGGTGGGGCGGAAGGCTGCACCTTCGGCCACCGCGTTGGAGAGGTTCAGCACGCCCGAGGGCTCCAGCCGCAGCCGCACCTCTCCGGTGCCATGCTGCACCGCGTTTTCCAGCAGATTGCGCAGCAGGATCGCCAGCGCATCGGCATCGGCACGCAAGGGTAGCGTGGTCAGATCGCCATCATCCAGCCGCGCCTTCACCCCGGTCTGGCACGCGACCTCCTCCACGATCAAAGGCAGCACCCGCAACAGATCGGCCTCGGTGCGATGCTGGCCCAAGCCGGCTTCGGTGCGCGCCAGTTGCAGCAGCCGCTCCACTCGCCGCGCCAGCGTGTCCAGTGTGTCTATCGCGGCGGTGGCGCTGCCCAGTGCCAGTTGCGCCCGCGCCGTCGCCAGCGGTGTGCGCAGTTCATGCGCCGCATTGGCTACGAAATGCCGTTCGGCCGCCCGCAGCGCGGCGATCCGGTCCAGATAGAGATTCAGCGCCTGCGCCAGCGGCTGCATCTCGCGCGGCAGGCCCGCATCGGGCAGCGCCGCCAGATCATCGGGGCGGCGCGACGCCACCTGATCGGCAAAAGCCCCCACCGGGCGCAGCGCCCCCAGAACCACCCGACGGGCCAGCAGCACCACCAGCGCCAGCAGAGGCAGCAGCAACACGACGAAGGCGCTGCCTGCTTCCATCACCTCCTCGCGTCGCCATGCCCGGCTGTGGCCGATCTCGATCACCGCCTCATCCGCGGTCTGCCGATACACGCGCCAGCCATCGGCCTCAGCAAAGCCATCTTTTGTCATCACAGGCCAGGGGGCCAAAGGCGGCGTGCCATGTTCGGGATAGATGCGCATCATCTGCTCATCATCATCGGGCGAAAGGCCCAGCGCGCGCGGAATGGCATCGCGGCCATGGCCATGCTCGGCGGAATCGAGCAGCAGGGCCGTCACCTCGGCGACCTTCTGCATCTCCTCGTCGAACATCTCGTTCATCTCATGGCTCAACGCCCAGACCGCAAGGCCAATGGTGGCGATCCAACCCACGGCCACTGTGGCCAGCACATGCCGCGTCAGCCGCCCAAGCAAAGACCAGCGCGCGCTCATGCGATCACATACCCCAAGCCCCGTCGGGTCTCGATCACGCCGGGCCCCAGCTTCTGCCGCAGGCGTGAGACGTAAACCTCCACCGCATTGCCCTCGATCGTGTCATCGAAGGTATAAAGCGCTTCCTCCAGCGCGGCTTTGCTGAGAATGCGGCCCCGCGCCCCCAACAGCGCCTCGAACAGCGACCATTCCCGCGCGGTCAGCCGCAGCTCCTCACCATCGCGCCAGACCTTCGCCCCCGCCCGGTCCACCTCCAGCCCGGCGACCATCAGCCGGTTGGCGGGCAGACCTTGCCCGCGCCGCGCATGGGCCCTGATGCGCGCCGACAGCTCGCGCAGGTCAAAGGGCTTCACCACATAGTCATCCGCCCCGGCATCCAGCCCGGCGATGCGGTCGCTGATCTGGTCGCGCGCCGTGGCGATCAGCACGGGCGTCCGATCCCCCGCAGCCCTGCGATGGCGCAGCAAGGTCAGGCCCGATCCATCCGGCAGGCCCAGATCCAGAATGACACAGGCATATTCGGCCACCGCCATGGCTGCCCCGGCCTCGTCCAGCGTGGCGGCATGATCGACAGCATGGCCCTCGCCGCGCAGAAACTCCTGCACCGCGCGGGCCAGATCGGGCGTGTCTTCCACCAGAAGCAATCTCATGCCTGCGATCCTAGGCCCCTGTCGCGACAAGTGCAAATTCTTGAATCCTGTAAGGCTGCTGCAAGGTTGGGGGGGCCATAAGGTATCACGGCATCGAACCAAGGAGTAACCAGATGCGCAAGATCGTGATCCTCTCGGCTTTGGCTTTTGGCGCGGCAACCCTGCCCGCGCTGGCCGAGGATGACCGCTGCACCGTGCCCGCCGCCGAATGGCGCTCGGAGGCCGACCTAACCGCCGATCTGACGGCAAAAGGCTGGACCATCAGCCAGATCAAGAAGGAAGATGGCTGCTACGAGGTCTATGGCAAAGACAAAGATGGCACCAAACAAGAGGCCTTCATCGACCCGAAAACCTTTGAAATCGTCGGCCATGACGACTGATCCGACCGCCCCCATGGTCAAAGTCTGGGACCCGCTGCAACGCGGGTTCCATTGGCTTTTGCTGGTGATGATCGCAACCTGCTGGCTGACTGGCGATGATGGCCCCAAGACCCTGCATCAGGCCTCGGGCTATGTGGCGGGAGGTCTGATTGCCTTTCGCCTTGTCTGGGGCGTCATCGGCAGCCGCCATGCCCGCTTTGCCGATTTCGTGCGCGGCCCGCGTGCGGTGCTGGCCTATCTGGCGGCGCTGTGGCGCGGCGAGGAGGCCCGCCATCTCGGCCATAACCCGGCAGGCGGCGCGATGATCGTGGCGTTGCTGGCCGTTGTGGGCACCACGGCCTTGACCGGCTGGCTGCAAACCACGGATCTGTTCTGGGGCAGCGAAGCGCTGGAGGAACTGCACGAGATCGCGGCCAACCTCATTCTGGTGCTGGCGGCCTTCCATGTCGGCGGCGTGCTGTATGAAAGCTGGCACCACCGCGAAAACCTGATCACCGCGATGATCGATGGCAAGAAACGCGCCGAATAACCGGCCTCTGGACCTTCTCACATGACTGCCATTCCCCATGCTGCGCCCGATCTGTGGCGCCGGCCCGAGATCACGCCTCTGGCGCTCAACATCACCGTTGCCACCTGGATCATGGCCACCTGCAATGGCGGCTTCTGGTCGGCGGCGGTGGCCATCTTCAAGGGTGCGCCGCTAGAGCTTTTGGGCATGGCGGCGGCGGTCTGGTCGGTGACGTTTTTCACCCTCTCGCTCGTCAGCCTGCCGCTGCTGCACCGCCCGGCGGCAGCGGCGCTGATCCTGATATCGGCGGCGGCCTCCTATTATCAGGATACGCTCGGCGTGCTGATCGACCGCGAAATGGTGCGCAATGTCATGCAAACCACTTTCACGGAATCGAAACATCTGATTACCCTTGGCTATGTGCAAACCATGCTTCTGAAAGGTGTGCTGCCCGCCGCCGCGATCTTCTGGCCGCGTCTGGCTCGGGTGCCGTTGCGCCATCTTCTGTGGCGCTGGCCGCTGGGAATCGCTTTGGGTTTCGCCCTGACCGTGGGCTTTTTGCTGACCGATTTCAAAGCCTATTCGGCCGTGATCCGCGAGCAAAAGCAGATGATGGGGGCCTATCAGCCCGGCGCGACGATTGCGGCGCTGTTCAAATATGGCAAAGACCAGTTTCGCGGCGCGCAGATCGTGGCGCAGCCTCTGGGCCGGGACGCGACCAAAGGCCCCGCGCTGCTGGCCGCTGAAAAGCCCGCGCTGCTGATCCTGTTCGTGGGCGAAACCGCGCGGGCGCAGAATTTTGGTCTTAACGGCTATGCTGTTGATACAACGCCAGAACTTCGCACTCGGGATGTGATCAACTATTCGCAGGCCACCGCCTGCGGCACCTCCACGGCGGTCTCGGTGCCCTGCATGTTCTCGCCCTTTGCAGCGGAAGATTACACGCGGCAAAAGTTCCTCGGCTCGGAAAACCTGCTGGATGTGCTGGCCCATGCCGGCATGAAGGTCGAATGGTGGGATAACAACACCGGCGATCAACTGGTGGCCAAGCGCATCGGCTGGACCAAGGTTGATGCGACCCTGAACCCCGCCGCCTGCGCCGAGGGCGAATGCACCGATGATGCGCTGCTGACCGTGATCGACCGTACGATTGCCAGCATGAAAGACGACACTGTGCTGGTGCTGCATATGATCGGCAGCCACGGCCCGGCCTATTACCTGCGCTATCCACAGGCCCGTGCCGCCTTCACCCCCGATTGCCGCAGCGCGCAGTTTGCCGACTGCACGCCCGAGGAAATCGTGAACGCTTACGACAATTCCATCCTGCAAACCGATCGCGTTGTGTCCGCCGCCATCGACCGGGCGCAGGCGGCAAGCGGCATCCTGCCTGCCGTGCTGTTCATGTCAGACCACGGCGAGTCGCTGGGCGAAGGTGGTCTTTACCTGCACGCCGCGCCGCGCTTCATGGCCCCCGAGGTGCAGACCCGCGTGCCCTTCGTGCTGTGGCTGTCGGATCGGTTTCAGAAGGCGATGGGTGTTGATCAGGGCTGCCTGGTCCAAGGGGCCGCCGCCCCGGTGAGCCATGACAACCTGTTTCATACCGTGCTAGGGCTGATGGATGTGCAAACGGCAGTGCGCAGCGATGGTCTGGACCTGAGCGCGCCTTGCCGCAAAAGGGATGCGATGTGATGAGTGACGAACGCAAAGTGGTGCCGCCGCGCAAGGGTTTGCTGCATCTGGTGGATGCGGCGGGCTATTCCCTGCAAGGCCTGCGCCGGTTGATGCGCGAATCCGCCGCCCGGCACGAGGTTCTGGCCGGGCTGCTGGGCGTGGCGGCGCTTGGGCTGCGCGGGGCGTCGCTGGGGCAGATCATCACCTTTGGAATGCTGATCCTTGCTCTGTTGGCGGTCGAGGCGCTGAACACCGCGTTGGAGGAGGTGGTGGATCACCTCTCGCCCGGCTGGTCGGAAATGGCCAAGAACGCCAAGGATCTGGGCTCGCTGGCGGTGGGGCTGGTGGTGGTGATCGTGGGGGTGCAATTCGGCTGGGCCATGCTCTGTCCAGCCTGATGTATACATGTATACATTTCGATTTCCCGCGCCTTACCCGGCCAGAAGCGCACTTACATGCGCCGGGGGCGCGGGGCGAATGCCCTTGGGGTTCAACGCCTTGATGCTGTAATATCCGGCGATGATGTGATCCATCTTCACCGTCTCTCGGATGCCGGGCAGGCGCAGCATGCGGGCCAGCCAAGCACTCAGCCGTGGGTAATCCGCCACCTGACGCAGGTTGGTTTTGAACAGCCCGTGATAGGCCGCATCAAAGCGGATCGCGGTGACAAAGGCGCGAATATCAAGCTCGGTCAATCGGTTGCCCAGCAGGAAGTCGCCCTCCAGCATCGCCTCCAACTCATCGAGCAGGGTAAACACCCCCGCAACCGCCTCGTCATAGGCGGCCTGCGTGCTGGCGAACCCGGCCTTGTAGACGCCATTGTTGAACAGGTCATACAGGCGCGGGGCGAAAGCGTCGATTTGCGGGGCCAGATCGGGAGGATACAGGCGCGGCGTGACGGGGGCGATGCCGTCAAATGCGCTGTCGAACATGCGCAGAATATCGGCGCTTTCATTGTTCACCATCACATTGCGCTGCATGTCCCATAGCACCGGCACCGTGGCCCGCCCCGTATAAAGTGGATCAGCTTTGGTATAGATTTCATACAGATAGCGGGCACCGAAGATCGGGTCTTCCTCCGTCCCCTCATAGCCGCCGAACTGCCAGCCCTGATCGCTGAGGCGCGGGTTCACCACCGTCACCGGCACAATCTCTTGCAGGCTTTTCAAGGCCCGCGCCATCAGCGTGCGGCAGGCCCATGGGCAGATATAGGCGACATAAAGCCGATAGCGCCCGGCCTCAGCCTTGAACCCGCCATCGCCCGTCGGCCCCGGCGCACCATCCGGCGTGATCCAGTTGCGGAAACTGGAGGTCTGGCGCACAAATCGCCCCTGCGCATCAGCCTTTTGCACCGGGTTCCAATCGGCGGTCCAAACCCCGTTCACCAGCATGGCAGCCCCCTGTCAGTAATAGACAAAACTGCGCATCGAGACCGAGGCGATGTCGATGCTGTCATTCATGTAGATCAGCCGGTCCTTGGCATTTGACGCCCCGGCAATGGTCAGTGCTGGCAAATAGTGATCCACCGACGGATGCGCCATTTGCAGCAGCCCCCCCAGTTGCGCGCGGTTGGCAATCGCCTTGTGATCGCGGTTGCTCAGCCTGTCGGCAAAGAAAGCGTCGAACTCGATCGCCCAATCATAGGGCTTGCCGCCAAAACGCATGGCGCGCAGGTTATGCACCACATTGCCCGAGCCCAAAATCAGCACGCCGCGATGGCGCAGATCGGCCAAAGCGCGGCCGATTTCAAGGTGATGCGGCAGGTCTGCGCTCATGTCGATGGACAGTTGAAACACCGGCACATCGGCCTCAGGGTACATCGAGGCCAGCACCGACCAGGCGCCGTGATCCAATCCCCAGGTCTCATCTTCCTCGGCGTGGTGGCTGGCCAGCATCGTCACCACCTCGCGCGCCACCTCGGGCGC
>CALKAA010000119.1 GCA_937983495.1 uncultured Gemmobacter sp.
CCGATCTGCATGAGGGTTGACCGAGTGGGGCCTCAAGGCAAGGGGATGCAGGGGATTTGCGGCAGTTTGTCGCGTGAAAAAGGCGCCCGGATCGCTCCGGGCACCTTTGACGTGCAGTCAGACACGATCAGCCGTTGGCGCGGGTGAACCCTGCGGCATAGAACGCGCCCGCCAGCGCACCGCCCGCCAGCGGGGCCACGATGAAGACCCAAAGCTGGCTCAGCGCCGCGCCGCCGGCAAAGATCGCCGGGCCGATGGAACGCGCCGGGTTCACCGAAACGCCGGTGACATTGATGCCGACCAGGTGGATGGCAGCCAGGGTCAGACCGATGGCCAGACCGGCAAAGCCCGCAGCCGAACCGGGGCCGGTGGACCCCAGAATCACCGTCACGAACAGGAAGGTCGCAACAAATTCAAAGACCAGTGCCGAGGGCAGGGTATATTCGCCCAGGTAACCCGCGCCATAGCCATTGGAGCCAAGGCCCCATTCCCCAAGGGCAAAGCCCGCCTTGCCGCTGGCGATAAGATACAGCACGCCCGCGCCGATCACGGCCCCGACGATTTGGGCCACAGCATAGTTGAGAAACTCGCCCACCGTCATGCGGCCTGCGGTCACCATGCCCAGCGATACCGCCGGGTTGAGATGCGCGCCTGAAATGGCGCCAAGCCCATAGGCCGCCGCCACGATGGCCAGACCAAAGGCCAGCGAAATGCCGGTCAGGCCGATATCGCCGCCCGCCAAGACGGCCGAGCCGCAGCCGAACAGCACGAGGATCGCGGTTCCAAGCGCCTCGGCAATCAATTTCTTCGGCATGTTTACTCCTGTCACTGATGGTGGCCCGGCACTGTGCCGGGCAAGAAAGATCACGCGTCCCGGTCTTGATGAGCCGGGCTGTGGTCCTGTGTCGCAGGACCGCAGTGGCCGGTTCAAATCGGGCCAGTTCAAATCGGGCCAGTTCAAATCGGGCCGGTTCAACCGGGTTTTGGCCGGAGCGAAGTGGGAAACTTGCCTCGGCGCATCAAACAGCCTATTTCAGGGGGAACCGTCCGTCAGGGGGAAAAATCCGATGCGCGACCTCAAGATGCCCGACCAGCGTCACCCCGAAAAGGCGCATCGCCCCGATCAGGAGCAGCCCAAGAAGCCAAGCTGGATCAGGGTCAAGGCCCCGACCTCGCAGGGCTACAAGGAAACGCGCGACCTGCTGAAGGAAAACAAGCTGGTCACCGTCTGCGAGGAAGCCGGCTGCCCCAATGTCGGCGAATGCTGGAGCCAGGGTCACGCCACCATGATGATCATGGGCGAGATCTGCACGCGCGGCTGCACCTTCTGCAATGTGGCGACCGGCAAGCCCTCGGCGCTGGATGCTTTCGAGCCAGGCCGGGTGGCCCATGCAGTGCAGAAGCTGGGGCTGAACCATGTGGTGATCACCTCGGTGGACCGTGACGATCTGGAAGATGGCGGGGCGGAGCATTTCGCCCAGACCATCCGCGCCATCCGCCACCGCGCACCGACGACGACGATTGAAATTCTGACCCCCGATTTCCTGAAATGCGATGCGCGCGCGCTGGAAGTGGTGGTCGAGGCCAAGCCGGATGTGTTCAATCACAATCTGGAAACCGTGCCGGGGCTATACCCGACCGTGCGGCCCGGCGCGCGCTATTTCCACAGCCTGCGGCTGTTGCAGCGGGTGAAAGAGCTGGACCCGACGATTTTCACCAAATCCGGCATCATGGTGGGCCTGGGCGAGGATGCGCAGGGCGTGAAGCAGGTCATGGATGACATGCGCGCCGCCGACATTGATTTTCTGACCATCGGCCAATATCTGCAACCGACGCCGAAACATCACCGGGTGGATCGTTTCGTGACGCCCGGGGAGTTTGCGGCCTATGAGAAGGCAGCCTGGGGCAAGGGCTTTTTGATGGTTTCGGCCACGCCGCTGACCCGGTCTTCCTATCATGCGGGCGATGAGATCGGAAGAGCACACGTCTGAACTCCAGTCACTGACCAATCTCG